>DAINOY010000195.1:0-1794 GCA_036743735.1 Chloroflexota bacterium | reverse complement strand
GCGGATCAGTGCGCGGTACTCGGCGTTCTTCTCGTCGCGCAGCATGTGCATGAACGCGCTGTTGTAGACGCGGTGCATGCCGAGCGAGCGGACGAAGTAGCCCTCCATCATCCAGAAGGCCTCGGCCAGCAGCAGCGTGTCGGGCACCTCGGCCGCCACGCGATCCACGACCTCCCGCCAGAACTCGTGCGGCATGGCGGCGTCGAACTCGGCCTTCGTCATCCCATGGCTGGCACGCGACGGGATCGCGCCACCACCGCTACCCGGAGGCGGGAACCAGAGCCGCTCGACGTGCTTGCGGGCGAGCGTCATGGCGGCGTCGAAGCGGATGACCGGGAAGTGCCGCGCGACGTCCAGGATCGTCGCGATCACCGCCTCCCGGACGTCGGCCTGGCTGTAGTCGAGCTGCGCGGTGTCGTTCCAGGGCATCGAGGTGCCGTCGTTGCCGTGGTAGACGAAGCGCTCCTCGCCGCTGGAGCGGTCGAGGCGGCGGAAGACGACGGCGGCATCGGTGTTGTCGTAGTAGTGGTCCTCCAGGAAGATGCCGATGCGCTCGTCGCTCGACAGGTCCGGGCCATCGAAGGTGTAGCCGGGGTACGGCGGATGGTCGAGGGACAGGAACCGATCGGGATGCTCGATCACCCAGCGCGAGTCGATCCCCATGTGGTTCGGCACCATGTCGCTGGCAAGGCGAATCCCGCGGGCGGTGGCGCGATCTCTCAGGTTCGCGTGGGCCGCCTCACCCCCGAGGTCATCGGCGATCCGGTATTCGTCGAGCGAATAGGCCGATGCCACGGCATCGGGGTTTCCCCGCAGCTGCTTGATCCTCTGGCTCGCCTTCGACCGCTCCCACAGGCCGATGAGCCACAGCCCCGTGACGCCGAAGCGCGCCAGGCGATCGAGCTCCTCGTCGGGGATCGCGTCGAGGGTCCTGATCTCGCGGCTGTACTGGCGCGAGAGCTGGTCGAGCCACACGTACGTGCTCTTGGCGATGAGCACGAGGCGCGGCATCCATTCGCGATCCTGCGAGTAGCGCTCCTGCTCGACGTCCAGGCTCGAGAGCTCGGCGGCACCCGGTGCGGCGGCCGCGGCTCCGTCGCCGTCGCCGGTGGCAGGGTGGAAGCGACGCCATCGGGCGAGCGCCTCCTCGTCCATGGCGTCGAGGCTGCGCGCCAGGCGATCCTCGAAGCCGGTCAGCAGCGAGGCCCAGCGCTCGCGCATGAAGCGCAGCTGACCCGACAGGGAGTCCGGGACCGCGACGGCCGGAGCTCGCAGCATGGCCAGGAGGCTCTCGTCGTCCGGCCCGAACGGCGGCTGCGCGGCGAAGAAGGCGCTGAGCGCCGCCACGGTCCGCTCGTACTCGGAGTCGTGGGCGAGCTTCGCGTCGTCGTACAGCGCCGCGTACGGAGCCAGCGCCGGGTTGGCGTTGGTGACCCAGACGAGGAGGAGCTCCTCGAGGGCCCGCTGCCGGTTCGCGATCCCGTCGGTTGCGCCCTCCAGCCAGGTCGTGGCGCTCGTCTCTCCGCGGTAGACCGCCGGATCGGGGTAGATGTCGGCGAACGCTCGCAGCGTCGTGGAGACGCCCTCGTCGCCCAGGCGGTCGCGGATCGCCGCCAGCGCAGCGTCGAGCGCGGCCGGGTTGCGGTCCTCGCGGTAGAGGCGCGTCACGTGGCGGAGGATCTCATCGATCAGGCCGGCGGCGCCGAGATCCGCCGGCGAGGCAGTGGGTGGCGTGACCGCGGCGCGCGCGGCACGCGGGGAGCGCCCGTCGCGCGGGGGGCGCGCGGCGGGGAT
>DAINOY010000194.1:0-4088 GCA_036743735.1 Chloroflexota bacterium | reverse complement strand
GAGCGCCGCGCCCAGCGCGCTGAGCTCGCGCCCCTCCTTGAGCCGGTATTCGGCGTTGGGCAGGAGCAGCTCGCGCGCCTCGTCGAGCGTCGCCCCGTGGCGGATGCAGACGAGGACGTCCTGGAGCCGATGGCCACCGCGCTCGGCGTAGTGCACCTCGTTCGTGACGACCGTCGGCAGCCCGGCCTCCTCGGCGAGCGACGCGAGCTGCGCCACGAGCCAGTCGTCATCGGGCTGGAGGTGGTGCGACAGCTCGATGCAGAAGTCGCCCTCGGGGAAGTGCGCCGCCCAGCGCCGCGCGGCCGCGCCCGCCTCCGCGCGCTGCCCCCCGAGCAGATTCCGTGGCACCTCCCCGTTGCGGCAGCCGGACAGCCCGATGAGATGGCCGCGCGCCTCGTCGAGCGCCTCGGCGACCAGCGCCGCCTCGAAGATCGGGAACTGCTTCTCGCCGGCGAGATGGCCGCGCGAGGCGAGCTTCGAGAGGGCGCTGTAGCCGGCCCCGTCGCGCGCCAGCAGGATCAGGTGATCGCCGGGGATCGGTCCGGCGTGGTGCTCCCCCGGCCAGCCGCGGCTCGCCTTCTCGCCACGCAGCGGATCGTTCAGCTTTCGGCCGCGGCGCGCCAGGCGGATCTCGTCGTCGGTGCGCGGGATGGCCAGCTCGAGCCCGATGATCGGACGGACCGGGACGAGCCCCGCCTCGCGGGCGGCATCGGTCGCCGTCTGCTCCGCCGCCTTGAGCAGCCGCACCGCGGCGTAGAGGCCGGCATGGTCGGTGATCGCCAGCCCCGGCATACCAACCAGCGCCGCCTGCGCCACGAGATCCTCCACGTGGCTCGCGCCGTCGAGGAAGCTGAAGTTGCTGTGGGCGTGGAGCTCGCAGTAGCGGTCGGCTTCGGAGGCGTCGGTGGCGTCGGAGTCGTCCATCGGATCGCCCATGATAGAACGCATGTTCTATTTCGGGAACCCCTCGACCGGCGCGTTCCCGTGATTCTGTGGTGAATGGAATCGCCGGTAGCGTTGAGTTGGCGGCCGTCTCAGTCACGTGTGAATAGGATCGGCCGAATCGGAGGGATTTCATCCGTTCAGGCCCGATTTGAGTCTGTGGTGAATGCCACGGCGGGTAGCTCCGACTTACCGGCCATTTCATGCACCTGGTGAATCGCACCCCGCGCCAACCCGACACAATCGAGCGCGGAAATCGGGCCGATCTACCTCGGGACGAGCAGCGCCCTCGCCAGTCGGGTGATCGAGGTCGCCCCCGCCAGTGCCAGCAGCGCCACGCCGGCCACGGCCGCCGCTGACGATCCGAGCCCCAGGCCGATCCACGCCAGGAGCACGCCGGCATTCCAGCTGACGAGCCGGCCGGTGGCCGTGCGGGCCAGCAGGACCCGCTGGCGCGCGCGGGTCGTGTGCTCGGAGGTGACCATCGCCGGGACGAGGTGTGACGCCGTGCCGATCAGCACCTGCAGCGTCCAGCCGGCAATGAGCGGCAGCGCGAGCGCGCCGAGCATCCAGCCCGACGGCGCCGGACCGTCCCGCACGATCCCGACCAGCGCAGTCACCAGCGCGACGAGGTACCAGGCCATCCCGGCGGTGATGTGTCCGGTGGTCAGCCGATGCCAGCCGGGATCGGTCGTCCAGCGGGCCCGGCGCCGCCACACGTCGAGCGCGAATGCCAGCTGACCGATGGCGCCGGCGATGGCGACGCCCGCGCCGACGATCGCCAGCCACCCGATCGAGAAGATGGCCGCGACGACAACCAGCGGCGGCCCGACGATGCCTCCGAGCACCATCGCCATGAGGCTCGGGTGCATGCGAATCCTTGTCCCGACGATCGTCGGGTAGAGGTAGACGAGCGTGGCGGTGATCGTGAGCGAGACGAAGCCGAAGAGGTTGAGCCAGGCATGCACCGGCTTGAAGGTCGACCATCCGGCCACCGCCGGATCCCAGCCTGCCAGGAGGAGCACCGGCAGCGAGATACCGATGGCCACCTCGGCGAGTGCCACCGCGTACGCGATCTGCGCCATCGGATGCCGCCGAGCGAGTGGATCGCGCGCCGGGACGAAGGTCGTCCAGGCGGTGATGCCCAGACCGACCCAGATGAACGCTGCGCCGGCGAAGGCCATGAAGGTCGGCCCCAGCGCCACGCCGATGACGACGAGCGCCCCGCCGATCGCCAGCGATGCGACACCACCCAGCCGCAGCCGCGGCGAGGACGGCCTGGCACCGCTGAGCGTCACGCCGAAATGCGGCATGAACGTGCCGACCGCGGTCATGCTCGCCCCGGCGAGCGCGAGATGGATCGCCGCCCACTGCAGGCCCGAGGCAGTCGCCAACGCCACGATGAGGGCGGCGGTCATGAAGCCCACGGAGAGCAACAGCCCGATGCGCAGGACCGCTCGTTCGTTGAGGCGGCTTCGGTTCTGCCTCGACGGCTGCCACGGCTCCGCCGAGGTGCTCGCCGGCATCCGTGCCGGCGGGGATTCCAGGGAGATCACAGCTCGAAGGATGCCCCATTTCGGAGCGACGCGAAGTTCGCGGCGGCCAGGACGGAGCGCATCGCCTCCGATGCGCGGGTCACCGCGGGGTGGATGCGGCACGGTTGCGATGGGTTGCATCGGTCGCCCCGCAGGACGCATGGCGGCGGAGTCGGGGTGGTTGCCTCGCCGGCCTCGATGACCTCGAGCAGCGTGATCGACTCGGCCGGACGAGCGAGCTCGTAGCCGCCGTGCCGTCCGAGGCGGCGCTTCAGGATCCCGCGTCGGACGAGGCCCGGCATGATCTGCGGCAGGAAGTTCACCGGGATCTCCATCCGCTCGGCGAGCTCGGGCGTGGCCACGACGCGGTCGGCCTCGGTCAGGGCGAGGACCGCCCTGACCGCATAGTCGCCGCGTCGTGTGAGCTGCAGGCGCATCGGTCTGTCAGCCAGGTGTTCCGTCGGCCGCTTCAGTGGCCACCCGCCATGGGCGTTCCACCATCACCGGCCTGGAAGAGCCCGAGGGCGCCCTTGCCGACGTAGTTGAACGCGTGGGTCACGATCGGGTAGAGGCCGTCTTCGGCGAAGCGCATCTCGACGATCGCGCCCTGGGCCGGCGAGAGATCGACGGCCTGGCTCCCCCAGTTGCCCTCGTTGCCTTCGACGAGGTGCACGCCTTCCTTGATGACACTGTGGAAGATCGTTCCGACGACGTGGAAGCTGCTGTCCACGCTCGGCCCCGCGTTGAGGACGAAGACTCGGACCGAATCGCCGACCGGGACCTGGATCGGGTTGTCGGCGTACTGGTTCGCGACGCCGTTCCAGACCACGAAGTCAGGTGACGGGGCGCCTGCCGACGCCTTCGCCAGGTCGGTGACTTGCTGCTGCGGGCCCAGGTACCACTCGCTCTGGACGAGCGCGAACTCGTGGTCGACCGGGGGCAGGCCGCCCTCGGGCTCGACGATGATCATCCCGAACATGCCGTTCGCGATGTGGTGCAGCGCCGGCGCGGTGCCGCAGTGGTACATGTAGACGCCTGCGTACTTGGCCTGGTACTCGTAGACGAGCTCCTCGCCGGGGTTGATCGACCGCATCTCGTCGTTCCACGCGACCATGCTCGAGTGGAAGTCGATCGAGTGCGGCATGCTGTTCGTCTCGGGGTTCTTCAGCGTGATGCGGACGGTGTCCCCGACCTTGACGCGCATGACGGGGCCGGGAACCTCGTCACCGAAGGTCCAGACCAGCTGCTCGAAGCCCTCGGCCACTGTCATCTGGCGCTCGGTCATGACGAGTTCGATGTCGTGGACCGTGCCCTCCGCGACCGGGGGCGCCGTGGGATCGCGCAGGACGTAGCCTGGCGCGTTGGGGTTCGGCTCGACCACCGCCGCGGGCGCCACAGGGCCACTCGGCGCCGGGGACCCGCTCGGCTGCGCGCCGCCCGCGACCATGACCATGCCCTTCATGCCGGCCGCCTCGTGCCCGGGGACCGAGCAGATGAAGTCGATCCCGTCAGCCGGAACGACGACCTCGCCGGTTGCGGTCTGGCCCGCCTCGGCGGCGATGACCGTGCCATCGGCGAACGTGATGTCGTGAAGGATCGCGCCGTCGTTGA
>DAINOY010000193.1:0-4101 GCA_036743735.1 Chloroflexota bacterium | reverse complement strand
CGCGCGCTACGCCTGGCCGATCTACGACTGGATGGGCGTCGCCAAGGCCGGCCTCGAGTCGGTCACGCGCTACCTGGCGCGCGACCTCGGTCCGTCCGGCATCCGCGTGAACACCATCTCGGCCGGCCCGATCCGCACCATGGCCGGCAAGTCGATCCCGGGCTTCGACGCCGTGTCGGACCTGTGGCCGTCGCGCGCCCCGCTGGCATGGTCGTTCACCGATGCCACGCCGGTGGGTCAGATGGCGGCGTTCCTCCTGAGCCCATGGGCCACGATGACGACCGGCGAGATGATCCACGTCGACGGCGGCTTCCACGCGCTCGGGGCCGATATTCCGTCGCAGCGAACGTAGTTCCCGATCCAGCGCCTCGGTAATTCCCGCGTGGTGAGGCTTATTCACCAGACAAGGGTGCGTGGCCCCAAAGACGGCTACCCCTCCTCGGGCGAGAGAAACCGGCTCAACCGGCACCGCCGGGTCGTGAGCCGCTTCGTAAGCCCCACTTGGTGAGACTTGGGCGCGCGGCCGTCACGCATTGTGTGGTCGCGAGGTTCCTGCGCCTCAGGCGATCGTGTAGCTCGTCCCGTCGTAGCCCGAGGCGCCATCGGGTAGGGTCGGCGCCAGGCGCGCCTCTTGGAGGGTGCCCTCGCCATCGGTGGCGCGGACGCTCACCGGGTACGAGCCGGCGCGGTCGGGCGTCCAGTCGTAGCGCCAGAAGCGCCACGCGCCGTCGGCAAAGGGTGGATCCAGGGTGGCCTCCACCCATCGGTCTTCTGATCCGATGCGCAGCTCGACCTTCCCGATGCCGCGGAACGAGGCAAAGGCGATGCCACTGAGCGTGATCGGCCGGCCAGCGCTGTAGGTGGTTGCGGAGGCGGGCGTGTCGATCCGCGACATCGTCTTCAGGTACGCCTCTTTGGTCCAGCCGCGCTGTTCCCAGTAGCCGTCGTACGGCGCGTCGATCGCTTCGATCCGAATGAGCCACTTCGGGCCCTTCATGCCGTAGACGCCCGGCAGCAGCAGGCGCAGCGGGAAGCCGTGCCGCTGAGGGAGCGGCTCGGCGTTCATCTCGTAGGCGAGGAGCACGCGGTCATCGGCGGACATCTCGACCGGGATCGACTCGGTGTAGCCGTCCTCACTGGTCAGCTTCAGCTCGACCGTCGACGGCGAGGGTGCGGCGCGCTCGAGCACGTCGCGGAGGCGCACGCCGCGCCAGGCCGCGGTGCTGATGAGATGCCCGCCGACTTCGTTGCTGATGCACTCGAGTGTCTGCACCTGGTCGACGGCCGTCATCGCGCGCAGGTCGTCCAGGCTGAGCGACAGCGTCGTCCCCACCAAACCTTCGACCGCCAGGCGCCAGGGGGCGGCATCGACCGCGGGGTCGATGAGGTTCTTGCTGATGACGTAGAACTCGCCGTTCGGCGTGATCGGCGGCGGCAGGCTGCCCGCCACCTCGCGGCGTCCGCCGGTCAGGAAGCGCCACAGGCCGATGCCGAACAGCGCGAGCACCCCGAACACGGCCGCCCACTGCAGCACGTGGCGGCGCGTCAGGTCGGCGTCCGGATGTTCCGGCGCGTCGGGGTCCCAGCCGGCCCAGAAGCGCCAGGCGTAGAGCGCGGCAGCCGGCAGGCCGATGAGCGCCGTGGCCGGCGCCCCGAGCAGCAGCGGAAGGCCGGACGCCCCGGCCAGCGCGCCAAGCAGCCCGATCAGGCTCGCCCGCTGGCGGGTTCGCCCGATGCGCGCGCTGAGGATGCCAAGCGCTGCGGCCGCGGCGAGCGCACCGATCGCCACCGCCACGACGAGGAGCGGCTTGGCAGCGGGGCCGAAGATCCCGAGCAGCGCGTCGAAGACCGGGACGGGCAGCACGTAGGTCACCGACTCACCAATCAGCTCGGCGATGGACGGGATGCCGGTGACGAGGCGCAGCACCAGGGCCACGGCCAGTGCCGCCGCCCCCGCCGCGAAGCCGGCCCAGCCGGCGGAGCGCGTCATTCCGGAGGCGCGCGGCGGGTGGGGAGGCGCACCTCCGGTCATCGGGCCATCTGGGGTCATCTCGCGATCACGATAGTCCCGTTTCCTCGGCTTGCGCGGCTGACGCTGCGGCCGAACTGGCGTTCCCGGCGCCGGGATCGGCCATGATGTCGATTCGTGATTCACGTCGAGGCGCTGGTCAAGCGCTACAGGAAGGCGCAGCGCAACGCTGTCGATGGCATCTCGTTCGACGTCGATGCGGGCGAGTTCTTCGCGTTGCTCGGCCCGAACGGCGCCGGGAAGACCACGACGATCTCGATCCTGACAACGACCCTCGCCCCGACGAGCGGGACGGCGGCGATCGACGGCCTCGATATCGTTCGCGAGTCGAGTGCCGTGCGGCGTCGGGTCGGGATCATCTTCCAGCGGCCCAGCCTCGACCGGAATCTCACCGGCGAGGAGAACGTCCGCTTCCACGCCGTCCTGTACGGCGTCTATCCCTACGCCCCGGCCTACGCGTTGATGCCGTCGGCCTATCGCCGGCAGGTCGCCGAGCTGGCCGAGGTGGTCGGCATCGGGCGCGAGATCTTCGAGCCGATCCGGACCTTCTCCGGAGGCATGAGCCGCAAGCTCGAGATCGTGCGGAGCCTCATCCATCGGCCCAGGGTGCTCTTCCTCGACGAGCCGACGGCGGGGCTCGACGCACCGAGCCGGCGCGGCCTGTGGTCGTACCTGGAGCGGGTGCGCGCCGAGAGTGGAACGACGATCTTCCTCACGACGCACTACCTCGAGGAGGCCGAGCAGGCGGACCGGATCTGCATCATCGACCGCGGCACCGTGGTCTCGAGCGGGACGCCGGCCGCGATCAAGGCGGATCTGGTCCAGGAGTACGTGGTCATCGACGCGCTCGACCGCGGTGCGCTGGCTCAGGAGCTGGAGCGCCGGGCGGTCGGCCACACTGGTGACGGGCCGTTCCAGGTCGACGTGAGCGGACCGGCGACGCATGAGCTGCTGAAGCGTCTCGAGACGCCCCTGACCCTGGTTCGCACGCATGCCCCGACGCTCGAGGATGCCTACCTCGAGATCGTCGGCCGGCAGCCGGCCGGCGATGCGAGCGGGAATGATGTGGAGCTAAGCGCGGCGCCGAGCGATGGCCGACCGAGCGCCGAGCGATGAGGCGCGAGCTGGCCGCGATTCTCGCCATCGCTCACCGCGATCTCATCAAGCTGCTCCGCGACCGAACCCGCCTGATCGCCGATCTCGCGTTCCCGTTCATCTTCATCGGCATCCTGGGAGCGAGCCTGCAGGCGGGTTTTGGCGATGCGAACGGGATCAACCTGCTCGTCTTCGTCTTCACCGGAGTCCTGGCGCAGACGCTGTGGCAATCATCAGCCCTGGGGGTGATCAGCCTCATCGAGGACCGCGAGAACGACTTCAGCCAGGAGATCTTCGTCTCCCCGATCTCGCGCTACTCGATCGTCATCGGCAAGGTGCTGGGCGAGTCGCTCGTGGCGCTGCCGCAGGGCATCGCGATCACGATCTTCGGACTCATCATCGGGATCCCGCTCTCGGTGACGACGCTCCTTGCGCTCGTGCCGGTCGTCATCGTCGTGTCGCTCTTCGGCGGCGCGTTCGGCGTGCTCGTCCTGTCGCGGCTGCCCAACCGGCGCGCTGCGAGCCAGGTGTTCCCGTTCGTGATGCTGCCGCAGTTCTTCCTGGCGGGCGTCTTCAACCCGATCGACCGATTGCCCCCGATCCTGGACCTCGCGTCGCACCTGTCACCGATGCGCTACGCGGTCGATCTGCTGCGTAACGTCTACTACGCGATCAACCCCGAATCGGTCGACGTCGCGTCCGATCCGCTGACGCTCAACCTGGCGGTCATCGCCATCGCCTTCGTCGCGTTCATCGGCATCGGGACCGCCTTCTTCGTGCGCGCCGAGCGCAACCGCTGATCGAGTGCGCCCTCGAGGCGCAGCAGCCGCTCCTTGCGATCCAGGCCGCCGGCGTATCCGGTGAGGGCTCCGTCAGTGCCGATCACGCGATGGCACGGGATCGCGATCGCGACCCGGTTCATCCCGTTGGCCCGCGCCACCGCCCGCGCGCGCAACTGCCGCCGGACAGTTATCGCC
>DAINOY010000192.1:2915-4119 GCA_036743735.1 Chloroflexota bacterium | reverse complement strand
CCTGGAGCACGGTCCAGTTGGGCGCGGCCGCGTGACCGCCGCTCCCGTGGGCGCCGATCCGGCTCGCGTCGCCGACGAAGACCGCCACGACCCGCCGACCCGCATTGGCGAGGCGCCGCGCGACGACGAAGCCATCGCCGCCGTTGTTCCCCGGGCCGCACAGCACGGCAGTCAGCGGCGGATCGACCAACCGACCGCCGGGTCCGCGGATCGACTCCTCGAGGCGGGTCAGCTCGACGAGCGCCAGATCCGCCACGGCGGCGCCGGCCGACTCCATCAACGCGTCCTCGCTCAGGCCCAGCCGCTGCGCGGCCTCGTCGATGCGCGCCATCTCATCGGCGCCGATGAGAACCGGCACCGAACGGACCGGCGCCGCTTCCGCCTCCCCGCCGGATGGCCGGGCGTCCTCGTCAGCGGGCGGCAGCGTGGGATCGGTCATCGGGGCGTGCGGCATCGGGCCATCAGCAGGGCCCGAGAGGTCAGAGCCCCTTGAGGTAGTCGACGATCGACTGGATCTGCTCGTCGCTGAACTCGTACGGAGGGCCGCCGAACGCAGGCATGCCGCCGCGCAGTGCCGGGTCGGAGATCGACGGGTCGACACCGGCGATCCACACGTTGGGCCAATCGTCGGGATGCGCCTCCGCCAGCGCCGCCAGGTTCGGGCTCTGCGGGCCGCTCGCGATATCGGTCAGCGCCGGGCCAACGCCGCCCGACCAGTCGCTCCCGTGGCAGCCCTGACAGGCGGCCTGCTGGATGAGCGCCTGCGCCTCGCCGGCGCCACCACCGGAGGCGACCGGCGCGCCGCTCTCATTCGGCCGAGCAACCGTCGGGTTCTCACCGGCGAGATTCGAGAGGACGTAGACGCCGCCCACGAGGAGCGCGACGACGATCAGCCAGATCGCCCACAGCGGGACGCCCCGGTTGCTGGAGCCGATCGGTGTATGCAGTGCCATGGGTCCCTCAGTGTCCCGCTGCCGCCGCGGCGGCGCCCGCGGGCATCGCCCGCTCGGCGTACCGGCCGCTGGTGAACATGACGAACGCGATCGCCAGCAGCGTCGCGCCACCCAGCGCCGCGAGCCCGAGACCTCCGGCCGCGACGACCATGAAGACCATCAGGGTCTGGCTGATGGCCTCCGGGGCGGCGGCCTGCGTGATCATCGAGCCCTGCGCGATGCCTCCGAACATGAGCGCGAGGCCGCCGATC
>DAINOY010000192.1:0-2905 GCA_036743735.1 Chloroflexota bacterium | reverse complement strand
AGCGCTCCGCCGAGGGTCGCCCACAGCAGGATGCTGTTGAGCACCCCCGGGCGCCAGGCGCGATGGAGTACCCGTGGCAGGGCGTAGTCGGTGAAGGCGAGCTGCGCGAAGGTGTAGGCGCCACCGGCTGTGACGACGAGGGCGCCAACGCTCCACACCGTCGGGCCGGTGAGGACCTGGACTGACCGCAGCGCTCCGGCCCCCTGGAGGACCGCCGTCCCGACGAGGAACGTGATCGCCACGAGCGCGAACGGAATCGCCCCGCGGCCCAGTGCCAGCGCCCAGCGGCCGGACAGCGTTCGCAGCAGGTTCGCCGCGACGAGGAAGGCATGCACGATGAGGAGGAAGGCTCCGACGGTGCCGAGCGTGGTGATGACGTACGGCACGGCGGGATCGATGAGCGCAGCCACCCCGTACAAGCCGGCGAGCGGCAGCCAGAGGACGAAGCCCACGGCTGCCAGGCCCAGCGAGTAGAGCTGCGCATTCGCCGCGCGCGGGACGACGTAGTAGAGAACCCCGACAGCCGCCCCGAGAAGCCAGTAGCTCTCGATCGCGTTCGCGCTGAATGCGGTGATCAGCGCGGAGTTCGCCTCGCCGATCCCCGGGTAGATCCAGATCGCATACGAGGGCAGCGACGCGAGGCCGTAGATGCCGGTGAAGGCGAGCAGCCCGACGCCCAGGTACCACGTGCTCGGGTAGAGGAGGGCGTCCGTGGTCCCGCCTCGCCGCGGCAGCACGGTGGCCCAGAAGCTGAGGTTGACGAGCGCCAGTGCGCTGAGCGCCGCCCCATCGACGAGGAACGGGTACTCGGCAAGCGGCCCTGTCTGGATGAAGTTCGTGTAGATCAGCACCAGGCCGCCGGCCACGGTGGCGAAGTTCCAGATGAGCCAGGCGAGGAATGCGAAGCCGCGGAACTCGAGCTGCCGGCCGGCCAGGCGTGGGCCGATGAAGAAGAGCGCGGCGATTCCCGCGTTGGTGAGCCAGCCGTAGACCAGCGTGTTCTCGAAGCCGGACAGGACGCGCGCCTGGTTGAAGACGATCTCGAGCTGAATGCCGAACGGCAGTGGAATCGACGCCCCGAAGCTCGTCGGCACCAGCTGCAGCACCGCCCACAGCGCGCCGATGGCGGTCGCCACGAAGAACCAGAAGACCGCAGCCGCCAGGAACAGGCTCGCGGCGGTGTTCGGTCCACGCGGAATCAGCGTCAGCCGGCGCCGTGGCGGCTCGTCGTACGGCCGGAGCTTGGCGGTCATGATCGGGCGCTGCACCTCCATCACCGAGGTCGTTCGTGAGCGAATACCGGGGCGGTGGCGCCGGACGGCGCGCACGCAAGCCGACGCAGCGGCTCCGGGCGCATTGTACCGGACGCTCGGCTATGGTTGAGCCGATGAACGAGTACGCGCCCGGGCTCAAGGGGGTCGTGGCCGGCGAGACCTCCCTCGCCAGCATCGATGCCGAGCAGGGACGGCTCCGCTACCGCGGCTATCCGATCGGTGAGCTCGTCGAACGCGGCAGCTATGCGCAGGTCGCCGAGCTGCTGTGGACCGGGGACTGGCCTTCTGCGGCGTCCCTGGGCTGCGCCGCGCTGGATCAGGCAACCGTCGACGTGCTCCGCGCGCTGCCACGTGACGCCAACGCGATGGACGCGCTGCGCACCGGCCTCTCTGCGTGGGGCGCCACCCAGGGCTGGACGTGGCCACCGAGCGTCGAACAGGCGCGCGCCGTGACGGCGGTGTCGCCGTCGATCCTGGCGGCATTCGTTCGCCTGCGAAACGGTGAGGAGCCGGTGTCGCCGGACCCCTCGCTGCCGCTCGCCGCAGGCTTCCTGCGTCAGCTCTCCGGTGAGGCACCCGACGAGGCGCGCGCACGTGCGCTCGAGGCGTATTTCATCGTCGGGGCGGAGCACGGCTTCAATGCGTCGACCTTCGCGGCGCGAGTCATCGGCTCCACGCACTCGGATCTCGTGAGCTCGGTCATCGGCGCGATCGGGGCGCTGAAGGGCCCGATCCACGGCGGGGCGCCATCGGAGGTGGTGAGCCAGCTGCACGAGATGGGCAGCGCGGCCGAAGCTGAGGCGTGGATCCGTTCCGCGCTCGCCCGTGGGGAGCGGCTGATGGGCTTCGGACATCGGGTCTACCGCGCCTACGACCCGCGCGCGGCGGCGCTGCGGCGCGTCGCGGAGGGGCTGGCCGGCGTCGCCGACTGGCTGAAGATGGCGGTCGAGGTCGAGGAGATCGCGCTCCGCCTCCTGGCCGAGCACAAGCCCGACTACCCGATCAAGACGAACGTCGAGTACTACGCCGCAGCGGTGCTGCAGGGCGTCGGGCTGCCGCCCGACGTCTTCCCGGCCACCTTCGCGCTGGCTCGGCACGCGGGCTGGACAGCGCACTGCCTCGAGCAGGCGCAGGCGAACGTGCTGATCCGGCCATCGGTCCACTACGTCGGCGCCGAGGAGCGGTCGCTTCCAATCTGAGCCGAGCCGACGCGCGAGGCGCCTGAACACGACGAAGCCCGGCTGGCGGGAGCCGGGCTTCGCGACTGGAATGCGTGGTTGCGGGGGACGGATTCGAACCGACGACCTTCGGGTTATGAGCCCGACGAGCTACCACTGCTCCACCCCGCGACGGCGAAGCCTACCAGCCGCCCGTGTGGGGGTCAAACATCGCTATGTTCCGCGCGCCGCAGCCAACGGTCCGAGATCAGATGAGGTGCGCATGACGCGCGGATGAGGCTCGTCGAACCGTCCGAACTCATGCCAGGCATGAATTGCGACCGCTCGGGCACCAATCTGCGAGGTGCGAGCGCGACGATGCGCGGGTGGGATGAAGTCGGTCGCTTCGGCCGGGGCGGCGGCAGGGCGGCTCAGCGCCGCTTCAGGATCGACCGAAGGACCAGTAACGCCACG
>DAINOY010000191.1:0-4196 GCA_036743735.1 Chloroflexota bacterium | reverse complement strand
CATCGACGGAACCCAGTTCCTGGAGTTGCCGATGCGTGCGCACCGCGCCGTCATGGGTCTCGCTCGGGTGTTGGTCTGCACCGGGTTGTCACTGGTGGGGCTGCCGGCGGAGCTGCATCGACGTCCGAACGTCGTCGTGCTCGGCAAGCCGTTCTGCGTCGAGGACCTCGAGGCGGCCCTTGAATGGCTGACCGATGCCCCGGTCCGGCTCGACCCAGCCGGGCATGCCCGGCGCCCGATCCCGATCGGGGGCGCCGAGACCGACGCGCCCGGGCTCCCGCAGGGTCAGCCGCCCACCACCCGATCGACGGCGCGCTGATACTGCCGGTCGCTGAGCGCTCCGCTCTCGTGGAGCTGGCGCAGGCGGTCCAGCTCGTCGGCCAGCGATGAGCCAGGCGGCCCGGGGCGGGCAGCGGCCGGGCGGAGATCCTCGTCCTCGCGCATCGCACGATCGATCTCCGCCAGGACGCGCTGCTCGATGATGTCTCGAGCGCGATCGACCCCGGGAATCGATCCGCCCGCGTCGCGCAGCCAGCCTGGCAGGTAGCGGGCGACGTCGAACGGGTCGCCCGACGCCTGGGAGGTCGCCGGCGAGGCGGCAGGCTGCTCGACCGCCGCGGATGCGCTGCTGACGTCGTCGATCCGTAGCTCGTGCAGTGGCTCGGGCCGGTCGATGTCCTTGAGGCGCTGTGCGCCGAGCGCGTGGACCGCCACGCCCTCCGGCAGGTCGTCGCCGATCAGCGCCCGGGTCGTCGCGGATAGGAGGACCTGGCCCCCGCGCGCCACCGCGGCAATGCGTGCCGCGCGCACCACGTCGAGCCCGGTATAGCCCTCATCGCCAACGGCCGGCTCTCCGGTGTGCAGCCCGATCCGAACACGGATCGGCTGACCGTCCGGCCAGGCCTCTGCCTCGTGCGCGCGCTGCACCTCGACCGCTGCCGCGACTGCCTGGCGCGCGCGCGCGAACGAGTAGAAGAAGGCGTCGCCCTGCGTGTCGATCTCCTCGCCGGCGTGCCGCGCGAAGGTCTCGCGTACGATCCGGCGATGGATCGCCAGCAGCCGCGCGTAGGCCTCGTCGCCGACACGCTTGAGGAGCGCGGTGCTGCCCTCGATGTCGGAGAACAGGAAGGTCACGGTGCCCGACGGCAGGTTCGGCATGGCGGGTCGAGGATAGCCGTCGCATCGGCCGGCTGGCGCCTAGAATGGGGCGCCCGCTGACTCCCCGCCCTTGGATGACCATGCCAGACGCCATTGCCAGCTCGATTCTGATCCGCCGTGCCACCCCCGACGATGCGCTCGCCCTGCGCGACGTCGCCGAACGGATGTGGCAGCTCAGCTACGGCCACATCATGCGGCCCGAGACGATTACGACGTTCGTCGGGCTCATGTACACCCGCGCCCAGGTGCTGGCGCGGATCAACGGCAACATCTACTTCGTCGCCGACGACGACGGCGAGATCGTGGGATTCGCCGATGCCAGGATCGACGGCGGCCGGATCTTCCTGCTCGGCGTCTACGCAGTGCCCGATGCCGGCGAGGGCCAGATCCAGCATCGCCTGCTCGAGGCCGTGCGTGCGGTCGCCCCGCAGCTGGCGCTGGAGAGCGACGTCATCGACGGGGACGCGCAGCTCGAGGCGTTCTACCGGGCCGAGGGCCTCGTGCCGGGGCCACGCTTTCCGAACGACTACGCGGGCGAGACGGTCCTGGAGCAGCGCTGGACGATCGGGCCGCTCACCGAGCAGCAGCCCGCGGGGTAGGACGCGAAATCAGCGTTGCGACGGCGGCTGGTTCTGTCCCAGCGCGTCGCGGACGCCGGCGTGGCACATCGCCAGCATGACGATCGCCGGCGCCGCGAGCAGCGCTAGCACGAGTGCGACCGATCCACTCAGCAGGCCAACCCCGATGATCCCGACGGTGGCGAGCACCTGCAGCAGGCCCGAGGCGTTGTAGCTCCAGCGACGGCCGAGGCGGACATGGCGCCCGAGCGCGAAGGCAAAGATGGCGACGAGCATCGCCCCGCCCGCCACGAGCCGGATGCCGGTCACCTCCGCATCCGGGTGGCCAGCGGCCACCGACGAGACAGCGACCGAGAAGGCCAGGGCCGCGGCGGCTTCCAGTCGCAGGGCGGCGGTCAGCGGCCAGGCGGGCGATCGGCCGACGGCGCGCGGCGCTGTGGCCATCTGCTCGTCGACGGTGGTGATGGCGGTGTTCTCGTACGCGGTCGCGGTCATGCGGGTCAGTCTCCAGCGCGCTCGGCGCACGGTACAGGGACGATTGGTCCGGCGGAGCCTACGTCATTTGGCCGAGGCGGACCAGCGCGGGACAAGCAGTTGGCAGCATTCCTGCGATAGCGGCGCGCGCAGACGCGCGTCGGTGCGCGGTCGTGAACTGTGCGACACGACCATGACCGGCGCGCGTCGTTGCGTCAGCGGCCGGCCAGGGCAGTCTCCACCGCGGCACGTCCGGCATCGGTCTGGAGGAGGTCCGGAAGCGCGACAGGGTCGGCCGGTTGCGCCACGCGCGTGGAGAGCGAGCCCTCGAACCAGGTGACGTCCCACCAGCGGCCGTGCTTGTAGCCGACCTGGCGGTAGGTCCCGACCTCGCGCAAGCCCATGGACCGATGCAAGCGTGTGCTCGCCTCGTTCGGCAGCGCCACGCCGGCATAGACGTTGACGAAGCCCTGGGCACGCAGGATCGCGAAGAGCGCACGGTAGAGGCGCGACCCGACGCCGCGACCCTGCCACTCCGTGCCGACGTAGGTCGAGACGTCGACCGACCAGCGGTACCCGGCGCGCTCTCGATGCGATCCGGCGTAGGCATAGCCGATCACCGATCCATCATCGACGGCCACGAGCCATGGGGTGCGCCGCAGCGTTCGCTCGATACGGCCGCGCATCTCGGCGGCATCCGGCGGCTCGGCCTCGAACGAGGCAAACCCGTCGCGGACGTGCGGGGCGTAGATGTCGGCGATCTGAGCCGCGTCGCGGACAGGGTTGGCCAGGCGCAGCTCCATGGCGCGCAAGGCTAGCGCGCTTCAGTCCGCGCGGCGCCGCTCCGTGCGTGGGTGGCGGATCTCTGCAGGTCTGCGTCGAACGGCGGCTCCCCCATCGCTTCGCGAGTGGCCCACCTGTGCGCGTGCAGCAGGCTCGTCACGCCACGCGGTCCAGTCACGCGTGTGACGACGAAGCAGGCGCCGGCGGGCGGCGTCGGTCCGGGGCATCATCGGCTGAATCGCTCGTTGGGCAGCGGCTGCCACCGGTTGCCGATGCTGCTCCCGGCGCCTCGACCGCGCCGAGGACGTCGGCGACGACGCTCACCGGGATCACGATCCGCACGGCTCGCTGCGGCCTGCGGACTGCGGCGAGGAGGCGCTCCGCGCTGTTCGCCGGCACGGTTGCGTGTCGGCCCTGCGTGGACCGCGCGGCTCGGCTCGAAGCCGCTGACGCTGGCGCGTTCGATCGGACGGCCGAGCAGGCGCTCGACCTCACGCAGCAGCGGAGCCTCATCGGCCGAGACGAGGCTCACGGCAGTGCCGGTCGACCCTGCGCGGCCAGTGCGCCCGATGCGGTGGACATAGTCGGCAGGCACCATCGGCAGCTCGAAGTTCACGACGTGCGGCAGCGCCTCGATGTCGATGCCTCGAGCCGCGACCTCCGTTGCAACGAGCAGCAGGATCCGCCCGGCCTTCAGGTCGTTCAGCGCCCTGATGCGCTGCGGCTGGCTCTTGTTGCCGTGGATCGCAGCGGCCGCGATGCCGTCGCGGTTCAGCTGCTCGACGAGCCGGTTGGCGCCGTGCTTCGTGCGTGTGAAGACGAGCGCCTGGTCGATGACGCGTGATCGAACGAGGTGGGTCAGCAGCTCGCGCTTGCGCTCGCGGTCGACCGGGTGGACGACCTGCTCCACGAGCTCGGTTGGGGTGTTGCGCGGCGTGACCTGCACGCTGGCCGGGTCGTGCAGCATCCCCTCGGCCAATGAGCGGATCTCGTTCGAGAACGTCGCACTGAAGAGCAGGTTCTGGCGGTGCTCCGGGAGCAGCGCCAGGACGCGGCGGATGTCGCGGATGAATCCCATGTCGAGCATGCGGTCCGCCTCGTCAAGGACGAGGATCTCCACGCCCGACAGATCCAGGACACCGTTGCCCGCATGATCGAGCAGGCGTCCCGGGGTGGCGACGACGATCTCCGGCCGGCGCCGGA
>DAINOY010000190.1:0-4197 GCA_036743735.1 Chloroflexota bacterium | reverse complement strand
CCCGAAGGAGCGCCACGCGATCAGGGACGGCTGGCGCTCGGACACTCCCTCGCGCCCTTCCTGGGTGCATGAAACGGCCTGAACGTCGGAGCTATCCGCCGGGGCATGCACCACAGACTCACATCAGGCCCCAGCGGACGAAACAGCTCCGATTCAGCCCGGTTTCATTCCCAGCTGACTGACACGCCCGGCAACTCCGAGCTGCCGGCCGATCCATTCACCACCGAATCGAGCTGGCGAAGCGGCGGTCAGGTCAGGTGGTGCAGCTTGAGAAGGTTCGTTCGGGAATCACCGAAAGGATGGGACGCGGCGAGGAGCACGAGGTCACCTGAGGATAGGCCCGCCTCCAGCAGCCCGCCGTTCAGGCGGTCGAGCATTGCGTCGGTATCTGAGGGTGCCGCCAGGACGTGGCTCGCCACGCCGCGGACGAGGGCCAGGGAGCGGGCGACCGACACGTCGGGCGTGAAGGCGTGGATCGGCAGGTCCGGACGGGCGGCGGCGAGGAGCCGGGCGGTGAGTCCGCTGCGCGTGAAGCAGCCGATGCCGCGAACCCCCAGCCCCGCCTCGTGCGCCAATTCGGCGGCGGCCAGTGCCAGCGCGACGGCGGGTGACGGGCTCGTCGCCAGCACGGCGGGGTGCGGCAGGTGGCGAGCCTCGGCGTCAGCGACCCGGCAGATCTCCGCTGCCGCCGCGGCCGCCTCCACCGGGAAGTCGCCGATCGCCGTTTCCGCGGAGAGGAGGACGGCATCGGCCCCGTCGAGGACCGCGTTGGCAACGTCGCTCGCCTCGGCGCGGGTCGGGCGTGGCGCGTGGATCATCGACTCGAGCATCTGCGTCGCAACGGTCACGGGTCTGGCGCGAGCCACCGCGGCGGCGATCACGGCCTTCTGAACGAACGGCACCTCGGCCTGCGGGATCTCGACGCCCAGATCGCCGCGGGCGACCATCACCGCATCGCAGGCCTCGAGGATCGGCTCGATCGCGACGACCGCCGGGCGCGTCTCGATCTTGGCCATGATCGGCCGGCTCCAATCCCCCATCAGGTCGCGGAGCTCGCGAACGTCCTCCGCGCGGCGCACGAACGACTGCGCGACGACGTCCACGTCGAGCTCGACGGCGTGCGCCAGCGCGCGCTCGTCCCGCTCGCCGATCGCGGGCAGCGAGAGCCGCTCCGACGGCACGTTGACCCCCGAGCCGGAGCGTACCGTCCCGGCCCGGATCACCTCGGCGCGAACGTGCTCGCCGTCGGTCGACACGGTCCGCAGCTCGACTGCGCCGTCGGCGAGCAGGATCCGGTCGCCCGGCTCGAGGTCGGCGGCGAGTCCGGCGTGCGTCGTGGCCACTGCCCCGTCGCCGGCGCCGAGCACGACCTCGGATCCGAGGCGCAACTCGACCGAGCCACCCTCGATGCGGCCCAGGCGAACCTTCGGGCCGGGCAGGTCCGCGAGGATCGCCACCCGGCGCCCCGCGCTCTCGGCTGCGCTGCGGATCGCGGCGACGGTGCGACGCCGCTCGTCGTCAGTGCCGTGCGACAGGTTGAGCCGCGCGACGTCGAGGCCGGCGGCGATGAGCGCGTCCAGTTGCCCGACGCTCGCCGGCCCGATCGTGCAGATCAGGCGCGTCAGTCGAGCGTCGGGCGCGTTCATCAGCCGCTGACGGCCGCCGAGCCGCGGCTGACCAGCCGGTCGGCCGTCGGTGGCGCGACGAGCCGTGAGCTCTCAGCTGCCGGCGCGAAGCGCGGCCAGGCGAGCCTCGACCTCGGCGTCGTCCTCGCCGTCGTCGAGCGCGGCGAACTCCTCCTCGAGCGACGAGGCGGCGACCTCCTGCATGCCCCTGGCCATCGCCTCCTCGCGGCGGACGCGCTCCTCGAAGCGGTTCAGCTCGCTGGTGGGGTCCATGACGGAGACGTCGCGCACCGCCTCCTGCACCTGGCGCTGCGCGGAGGCCATCTTCGCGCGGCTGACGAGCTCGTCGCGCTTCTGGACCAGTTCCTCGCGCTTCAGGCGCAGCTTGTTGAGCCCGTCCTTCAGCTGATCGGTGAGCTCGGTCTGCTGGGCGATCTGGGTGTCGAACGTCTTGACCTGGTTCTCGAAGCTGATCTGGCGCCGGATCGCGATCTTCGCCAGCTCGTCGAAGCGCTCGGAATCCGAGCCAGCGCTCGAGCGAAGCTCATCGGCCTTTCGGGCCGCGGCGCGGGCCTTGTCGCCCCAGTCGGCAGCCGCGGCCTGGGCCTCGCGCTGGTCGTCTTCGAGCAGCCGGAGGTTGCCGACCGTCTGAGCGACCGCCTCCTCGGCCTCGGCGATGTTGTTCGTGAAGTCGCGGACGAGCTGATCGAGCATCCGCTCCGGGTCCTCTGCGCTGTCGAGCAGCGCGTTGATGTTCGCGCGCACGAGCTGGCCGATGCGTCCAAGGATCGTCGTCTGTGCCATGTCGTGATCTCCTCTCAGGTTTGACCGATGCGGCGGCCTACCAGCCGCCCCCGCGGGAGCGACCACCGCCCCCGCCACCGAAGCCGCCACCGAAGGATCGCCCTCCGCCGCCGCCTCCTCCGAAGATTCCACCACCGCCGGAGGACCCACCGCCGAAGCCGCCGAATCCTCCACCACCCCATCCCCCACCGCGGCCACCGCCGGCGAGGATCCCGCCGATGATTCCGCCGATGATGTCGCCTGCGATGTCGCCGTCACCCCAGCCCGGTGGCCGACGCCTCCGACCCGTCTGCCACGGGCCGTAGGGGTCGCCATTGACCAGGATCGTGCCGCGCCGGTTGCTCGACTCGAGCACCTCGAAGTCAGCCCGTGCCGATGCCAGCGCCGCTTTGCCGAGCTCGATGGCGCGCTGCGCCTCAGCGAGCGCCGTGGCGTGCTCGCTCGCCGCATGCGACGCGGCGAGGTGGCGCTGCGCTTCGGCGATCTGGGTCCGCGCCCGGCGACCGATCCCCGCGCGCCGGGCGGCCACGTAGTCCGAGGCGCGGTCGATCTCGGCGCTGGCCTGGTCCTGGGCGGTACGCAGCGCAGTCGCCTGGCGCTGGCGCTGCTCGGCTGCCTCCCGCTGACTCGCGAGCAGTGCGTCAGCGGCCGCGTTCGCCTCGGTGATGAGGCGCCGCGCCTCCAGCGGGTCCGGTGGCTGGCTGGCGGCCGCCGTCTCGGCGGCCGCCAGCTTCTGCTCGAGCTGCGCCACCGTCGCCGTTCCGCCGCCGGTCGCGTCGGTCGCTGCCGCCGCGCGGGCCTGCGCGAGGTCATGCCGGACGTCGGCGATGGCCGCGGGGATCGCGGCCATCGCGTCTCGCAGCGTGCGCTCGAGCGTGGCGACGGCATCGAGCAGCTGTGCCGCCTGGCCGCGCGCGTCCTGCATCGCCTTTGCGCTGCGGGCCGCGCGCTTCCGGTCACCCGACGTGATCGCCTGCTCCCCGGCGTCGGCGAGCTGGCGCGCAAGCGCGATGCGCTTGTGCGCCTCGACGACATGGCCGGCCACCGGTCGCCAGGCCGACTCGGCGTAGGCGCGGAGCCGCTCGATCGTGGCGTCGGCATCGGGCAGGCGGGATTCGAGCGCGTCGACCGTGGCGCGCTCCTCTCCGATGATCTCCGGAGCCCGACGCTCGAGGTCGCGCAGCTCGCGGAAGCGTTCCGTCTGCGCATCGAGCGTGGCCTGCGCCCTGCGGCAGCGCTCGATGATCTCGGTCAGCATCTGCTGGCGCTGCTCGGGCGTCTCCGGCTCGGCGTCGTCGAGCCGCTGCCGCACCGTGAAGGCCGCTTTGAGCTCCTCGCGGGCACCGCGGATTGCCTCGCGGAAGCGCTCCGCCTCCTCTGGCCCGAACTGTGCCTCGGCGAAGCCGAGCTCCTGCTCGTCCTGTCGCACCTTCTCATCCGTCTCGACGAGCAGCGCGTTCGCCTCGCGAGCCAGCTGTCCGGTCTTGCGGTCGCGCTCCTCGGCCTCCAGCCGCGTGCCGCGCCGCTGCTGCCACCAGCGCCACAGGAGCCAGCCGCCAAGGCCGATCGCGATCAGCCCGATCCAGGGCCACGCGTTGAAGCCCTCGCCGGTGCTGCCGCCCGGCGGCGTCACCCCGCCACCCGGCTCACCACCCGGCGCGGCGTCACCTGCCGCCGCCTCGCCAAGCCCGCGCGCCACGGCCGCGATTGCCTCGCCGTACGCCTCGCTGCGCAGCTGCGGCGTCAGGTCGTTGGCCAGGATCTCGTC
>DAINOY010000189.1:0-4221 GCA_036743735.1 Chloroflexota bacterium | reverse complement strand
GCTGAGGCTCGATTCGGAAGCGGAGCGTGGCCGCGACGCCCTCTCCTGCGCGTTGCTGAGCGAGCGGCAGGTCGCCGCGGCAGCCGTTCCGGCGCGAATCTGCTCGCTACGCGAGCCGCAGGTCGCCGCGGCAGCCGTTCCAGCGCGAATCTGCTCGCTGAGCGAGCGCGGGCCTGCGGCGTGGAGCCTCGCTCAGTCGCTGTGCATCCAGGGCGTGTAGGTGATTCCGACCAGCAGCCCCTCGGGACTGAGCAGTCGCGACGTCGTCTGGCCCCACGGCTCCTCGTGCACCTCGCGGAGCAGCCGATGTCCGGCCGCCTGCAGCTCGGCCACCGCGGCGCTGACCTCGTCCACCGAGGCGACGTCGAGCTCGATCCACGCCTGCGGAGCAGGGATCGCATCCGGCCACGCCTCGCTGCCGAAGGTCGATGCCGCGGCCTGGCTGAGTGGCCAGAGGGCGAACGCCTTCACGCCCTGGAGGTCGTCCGTTGCGTAGTACGACGGAGCCGCCTCCTCGAGCTCGATGCCGAGGCCGCTGCCCCAGAAGGCGCGGCTGGCGTCCACGTCGCGGACGATGGGGCCGAAGCCTGCGACGAAGCTGACCTTCATCGGCCCATCATCGCAACCCGAGTCGCAGGTGGGTCGCCAGCCGCGAGCGGGGTGGTGTCGACGCTCGCTCGAAGGCGCCCAGGTCGGTCCGGCAGCCGGCAGGGCGCGGATTCCAGTCATGGTCGAACGCGGCCGGAGCGTAGCTGCCGGAGTGACGCACCGGGCGCAGATCAGTGGCGCCGCACGGCATTCCGGCGATGACGACACCCGCATCGAGCGCCGGGGATTGGTTCGCCAGGCGGTAATCGCCGTCATCGGCGTTCATGAAGCCGACCTCGGCGAGATCGGTCGCCACGAGGTTCCGCACGTCCGCCCCGCTGCGGACGAGGATCGGGCGCTTCGTATCGGCGACGATGTTGTCCGCGACGTACGTGTTCTCGCCCGATGCCTTGATGCCCAGGTCGCCGCCGCTGATCACCGTGTTGTTGAAGACCATCGTGCCGTCCTCGGAGGCCTCGATCCCGACCTTCAGCGCGCCGACGACGACGTTGTTGAAGTAGCGCGTCCCCGCCGCGTCGAGGTCGCGGCCCATCCGAATCCCCTCGACCCCGCCGACGACGGTGTTGTTGTAGTAGTCACCGGTGCTGAGCGCGAGCTTGATGCCGCCCTGGTGCGCGCCGTCCCGAAGCTGGCCGGCGTCGTGGATCACGTTGTCGTGAACGCTGATGTCGCGGATCCCGACCTTGACCTTGATCCCGTCGTAGCCGGTCCGCTCGACAAGGTTGTGGTCGATCTCGACGTGCTGCACCTTGCCCAGCGTCTCGAACGGCTGATTGTGCGGCTCGCTGCCGATGTAGATGCCCTCGGCCAGCGTCTCGACCACGTGGTTGTGGTGAACGTGGATCCCCGAGACCGTCAGCCCGGGGATGGGGTGGAAGGCGATGCCACGCGTCTTCTTCTCGGTCGTGACGTTGAGCACCTCGATGTGATCGAGCTCGATGTCGCCCACGTAGCCCTTGGAGGTGTTGACCTTGATCCCCTTCACGGCGCCATCGATGACGATCCCGCAGCGCTGCTGGTCGGCGGGGTACGCGGCGCCGCAGTGCGACTCCATCCCTGCCCCGCTCACTCTCAGGTATGAGCTGCCGATGATCCCGATCGCCCCGTCGCCGAACAGCTCGCCGGTGATCCGTACCTGGCCGCCGACGTTGCGGATCAGCATCGGTGCGCCGGGAGCGCCGTGGAAGTCCTTGATCCGCAGGTTCGGCCGCGTCCCGGCCTCGAGGCACAGGACGGTACCCGGCGCGAGCGTGCTGAACGGCTCCTTGCCGCCGTCGATCGTCGTGACTTCGGCGGTGAGCGTCATGTCGCAGGCTTCGTCGCGCAGCGTCGGCTGGGGCCTGGCGTTGGGGTGCGTGGCGGCCGACGAGGCAGCGGGCGCCGACCAGGCCGCCGTCGCGATCAGGACGGCGATGAGGACGCCGGCCCGGCGAGAGATGAGGCGGGGCATCGCGGAGGGAGTTGTGCTCGGGTATGAATTTGGGCGGCAAGCATACGACGGCTCGCTCGCCGACCACCCGATCGCTGCTGGAACACGTTGTCGTGGCGCACCACGCGGCGCCGGGCGACGTGCTCGCTGGGCGAGCCAGGCGCCGCTGCCTCAGGCTTGGGTCAATGCCCGATAGAGGTCCAGCTGCTCCTCCTCGTCGCCGTTCATGAGGTAGACGTTGAACTGCGTCACCCCGGCGTCGCGCAGCTCGTCGAGGCGCGCCCGGTGCGCCTCCGCGTCACCGACGATCGCGAAGCGGTCGACGATCTCGTCACTCACGAAGCGGGCGTTGTCGCTCCCCACCTCGGCGTGGTGGAGATAGTCGTAGCCCTCGCGATCCTGGACGTAGCGCCACAGCGCCTCGGGCAGGTCGTCCTTGGGGTACTTGTTGATCAGGTCGACCACGTGGTTGCTGACCAGCGCCGGGAACCACCGCACCCGCTCGCGGCAGCCGGCCACGTCATCGGAGATGTAGGCAGCCGCGGCTGCCATGACCTGGATCGCATCGGGATCGCGCCCCGCCTCGACCGCCGCCGCCCGGACGAAGCCGGTGCACCAGCGAATGATGTCGGGGTCGGCGAGCTGGAGGATGATCCCGTCGGCGACGCGACCCGCCGCGGCCAGCGCCATCGGTCCGTAGCCGGCGATCCAGATCGGGACCGGCCCCTGCGAGGCCCACGGCATCTGGATCTCCGTCCCGTCGAGGGTCACCGCCTCGCCCGCGGTGAGGCTCCGGATGACGCGGCAGCACTCCTCCATGTAGGCCACCGTCGTGGGCTTCTTGCCCATCACGCGCCGCGCGGAGTCACCGCGGCCGATCCCGAGGTCCATCCGTCCGCCGCTGATCTCGTTGAGCGTGGCCAGTGACGAGGCAGTGACGGTCACGTCGCGCGTTGCTGGATTCGTCACGCACGTCCCGAGGCGCATCTCGTCCGTGGCGCCGGCGATGAGCGTCAGGAGCGGGTACGGGTCACGCCACAGGATGTGGCTGTCGAAGAGCCACCCATGGCCGAAGCCGTTCGCCTCCGCCCGGCGCGCGAGGTCGACCGAGCGGTCATACCGATGATCCGGCTTCAGTGTGAATCCGAACTCCATGCGTCTGGCTCTCCTCCGTGAGACCGATGAGGGAGGCACGGTACACCGCGCCGCGCGCGATGTCCGGTGGCTCAGCGGCGAAGCGCCTCCGCATCGGCGGCGATCCATGAGCCGTCGGCTCGTGCCGATTCGACCGCCGCCATCCCGGCCGGCATCATCATCCCCGTCTCGATCAACCGCAGCACCCGCCCGCGATTCCGGGCCGACCAGGCCGTTCCCCGGCGGCGCGGCACCACCTCCACGAGCGGCTTGCCGCCGCTGGCCGTCATCCGTCGCCCGTCGATCCAGCCGAAGCAGAGCGCCTCCTCGACGATGACCTCGTCGGGGAGCACCGGGCGGCCGCCGGCCGTCGTCCATCGGGCCAGCCAGACCCCGCTGCTGCTGCGGTGATGGGCGGCGAGCCAGCGCCGCCATGCCTCACGCGAGGTTGGATGCGCGACGGGCAGGCCGAGGTGCTCACGAAGCAGCACGGGCTTCACACCGGTTCTCGACGTCGCGTCGCGACAGCAGCGCAGGCTTCGAGTCGTCCGATTTCCTGCGGAGTGCGCATTGAGCCGTGTGCCGGCGCCAGTTGCATGGAGGAACCGCCGCCGAACCGTCCCGACGCGCACCGGAGATGCATCTGGTCCACTCGCCGCTCAGCCGATTCGCACATTGCGCACCTGGCATGAATCCGGACCCTTGGAGCCGGACGCCATGCCCCTACTCTGCAACGCGGGCGCCGCGCATGAGCCAAGTTCGCAGCCGGCTACGGCGCGACGAGGTCGTCGTAGGCGTCCGGGCGCCGATCCCTGAAGAACTGCCACGTCTGGCGCACCTCCTCGATCTTGTCGAGGTCCAGGTCGCGCACGATGAGCTCCTCGTCATGCGGATCACCGACGTCACCGATGAACTGGCCGCGGGGATCGACGAAGTAGCTCTGTCCGTAGAAGTCGTCGTCGCCGAGCGGCTCGACGCCGACGCGGTTGATGGTCCCGACGTAGTAGCCGTTCGCGAGCGCGTGGCTGACCTGCTCGACGCGCCACAGG
>DAINOY010000188.1:2089-4224 GCA_036743735.1 Chloroflexota bacterium | reverse complement strand
GATCCGCCGCCGCGGGATCGTCCTCGATCAGCCGCAGGAAGCGCGGCAGCGGGACCTTCAGTCGGTTCACCCGCGGACCCAGCATGGCGAGCAGCGCCGGCAGCAGGACGAGGCCGTAGAGCATCGTCGAGATGACGGTGATCACCCCGGCCATCCCCATGCTGCGCAGCGCGGCGGCCTCGAAGACCATGAGCGACGACAGACCGATGGCGACCGCGACGCCCGAGACCGCCACCGCCTTGCCGACGCTGGCCATCGTACGCACCGTGGCGGTCTCGACGTCGTGATGCCGCAGCTCTTCGCGGAACCGCGAGACCAGGAAGAGCGCGTAGTCGATCGCGAGCGCGATGCCGATCATCGAGGCGAGGTTGTTCACGAAGATCGAGACATCGGTCACGCCGGCGAGCAGCTGGATGACGGCGAACGTCGAGCCCATCGCGAAGCCTGCCACGACGAGCGGCAGGAGCGCGCCGACCAGCGTCCCGAAGACGACGAGCAGGATCGCCAGGGCCACGGGGAAGCTGATCAGCTCGGCGGTGACGAGGTCGTGCTCGATCTGCTCGTTGAACTCGTGGTACAGGATCGGGACGCCGGTGACATGCGTCTCGACGCCCTCGGGCCGCTCGATGAGCCCGTCGATGCGCTCCGCGTCGTCGACGGCGTTCTCCTCGTCGTCAGCCAGGCGCAGAAGCGCGTAGGTGCTCGTGCCGTCCGTGCTGACGAAGCGCTCGTCGCGGACATCGGCGTACGTGAGCACCTCGTCCACCGCCGGGTCGTGCGCGGCCTCGGCCAGGCTCTCCTCAACCGTAGCCTGGAAGGCCGGCGAGGCGGCGTCGCCGTCCGGGTCGCGGTAGATGGCGATGAGCGCCGTGGACTCCTCCCCGAAGCGGTCGGCAAGGAGCGCGTCCGCCCGCAGCGCCTCGCTGTCGCGGATCGTCCAGCCGCCCTGGATCAAGGTGCCGCCGGCGGCGTTGCCGGCCACCTGCAGACCGATGAGCAACGCCAGCGCCCCGACCGGGATCCAGCGCCGGAATCGGTAGGCGAAGCGGCCGAGGCCCGCGAAGAGGCCGGTCGGCGGCGGGTCGTAGGCACCGTCGGGTCGGGTGTCCCGGTTCGCCGATCCCGGCGGCTCGAGGATGACGACCGGGATCTCGCGCTCGGTCAGGCGCTCGTAGTCCGCGTAGGCCGGGTTGCGGGCGACGAGCTGCGGCCAGAGCCGTGCCCGCTCTTCGGTCGTTGCGAGGCGAGCATGCACCGCGCGGCGGTCGCGGGCGCGCGAGACGTGAGTATCGGGATGCGCGAGGAGATTCCTGAGCCACTCGGGGTCGCGCGCGTCGCCGATGTTCGAGGCCACCACGAGCAGGTTCTCGCCATCGCGCTGGTAGTAGAGGAAGCTACGACGAAGGGCCCCGCTGCGACGGCCGACGTGCTCGAGCTCAAGGATGTCCTGGCCACGCACGCGCCAGCCGAGCCGCCCGCCGGAAAGGCGAATGGCGTGCGGATGGAGAAACCAGAAGAGTCGGTAGGCGGCTCGGCGCATGCGTACCCCGACGAGGTCGTTCGATGAAGCGGTGCAGCAGCGATCCTAGCGGTTGCTCGCAAATCGGTCCCACGGCCCCGTGTGTGCGCGCGGGCGTGATCACCGCGGGTGAACACCCTGCGCGCGTATGATCCGCCGCGTGAACCGCGCTCACGGCAGGAACCACTCATGACGGTCGCCGCGCGCACGAGCCCCTGGGCCGCGCTCGGCGGCCTGACGCGCAGCGGCAGCGCGATCGAGGGCCTGTCGTGGGCCCTCTACGACTTCGCCAACACGATCTTCAGCTTCGCGATCGTGAGCTTCGCGATGGGACCATGGGCCACCCGCTTCCTGGGCGAGGCGCAGGGCACGTTCGCCTTCACGCTCGCCGGGTCGGTCGCCGTGGCGCTCAACGCCGCCGTCTCCCCCGTCCTGGGTGCCATGTCCGACCGTACCGGTGGGCGCAAGGGATACCTGCTCGTCTTCACGCTGGCCTGCGTCGTACCGACCGCGGTCATCGGCTTCGTCGACATCGGGCTGGGGCTGCTCCTGTTCGCCATCGCGAACTTCGCCTACCAGGCGGCGCTCATCTACTACGACGCCCTCCTGCCCGACG
>DAINOY010000188.1:0-2079 GCA_036743735.1 Chloroflexota bacterium | reverse complement strand
GGCCGTCAGGGCATACGCGATGAAATAAGCCCGTGCCCGACGTCGCTCGGCCGGAGTCGCGCGGCCGCCTCTCGGGGATCGGCGTGGGACTCGGCTACCTCGGCAGCATCGTCGCCGCGTTGCTCTACGGATTGACGACCGATGCCGACGGCCGCACCACGGCGCTCAGCTTCGTGCTCGTCGCGTCGCTCTTCGCGGTGTTCGCCATTCCGCTCTTCGCCATCGTGCGTGAGCGGCGGCCGATCCCCGGCGACCGGTTTCGGGTCGCGGACGCGCTCCGCTCCTGGACCCAGATCCGCAGCACCATCGCGAACGCGCGTGAGCGCCCCGGGCTCCTGCGCTTCGTCGTCGCCCGCTTCTTCTACTCCGACCCGATCAATACGGCGATCGCAGTGATGAGCCTCTTCGCGATCCACGCCGTCGGCTATTCCGAGGGCGAGGCGCGCGGCGTGCTCATCGTGCTCATCGTCGTCGCCGTGCTGGCCAGCTTCGCCTGGGGCTGGCTGGCGGACCGCATCGGTCCAAAACGGACGCTGATGATCGTCCTGGGGTCATGGGTGGTGGGGCTGCTGCTCATCGGGCTCGTGCTCGAGCGCACCACCTTCCTGATCGCGGGTGCGATTCTCGGCTCGGGACTTGGTGGAGTGGCGGTCACCGATCGCCTGCTGCTCATCCGGCTCGCACCGCCAGAGCGGGTGGGCGAGATGTTCGGCTTGTTCGGGCTCGTCGGCAAGCTGTCCGCCGTCGTCGGGCCGCTCATGTACGGAGGCATCGTGCTCATCCTGCAACCGCAGCTCGGGACGCTCGCGTACCAGGTCGCGATCCTGTCACTGCTCGTGCTCATGGTCATCGGCGTCGCGATCCTGCGCGACGTCCCGCAACCGCCATCCTCGGAGCTCGAGGCATGACGGTGATCGTCGCGCACCGTGGGGCATCGGCCCATGCGCCGGAGAACACCATGGAGTCGTTCGCCCTCGCGGTCGAGATGGGGGCCGATGCGATCGAGCTCGACGTCCATCTCACCGCGGACGGACAGCTGGCGGTCATCCACGACGATCGCCTGGACCGCACCACGGACCGCGGCGGGGCTGTCTCGGACCTCACCATGGACGACATCCGCGCAGCGGATGCCGGGGCAACCTTCACACGGACCGATGACGCCGGCTTCCCCTTCCGCGCTCGCGGCCTGCGCATACCGTCACTGCCCGAGGTCCTGGACTGGCTGCCGCCCACCCTGGGCCTGGTGGTCGAGATCAAGGCCCGCGCCGCCGTCGACACGCTGGTCGAGACGCTGCGCGGCCATCCGGTGACCGAGGGCGACCGGCTCCTGGTCATCAGCTTCGACCAGCCGTCGATCGAGCGCATCCACGAACGTGATCCCTCGATCGCCACCGGCTACCTGCTCGTGCCCGGCGAGGCGGTGGAGCCGGCGCTGACCTGGACCTCCTCGCGCGGGCATCGCGGGATCTTTCCCTGGGAGGGCGATCTGGGGCTGGACCCGATGCCGACGCTGGCCCAGGCCCAGGCTTTCGGTCTGCGCGTGGGCTGCTACGTCGTGAACGATCCGACGCGCATGCAGCACCTGGCCGCCTGCGGCATCTGGGGCTTTGTCACCGATCAGCCCGATGTCGCCGTCGCCGCCCTCAACCGGGGAGAGTGAGCCTGCACTTCGGGATCACCGGCGGCTCGCGGCCATGGCTGGGGGCGCTCTCTCTTAGCCTGGAACGGCTCGGCTACGAAGGCGCCTGGGCGAACGACATCCCTGGTCACCGTGGCGTGCCTGCGGCGACGAGTCTCGCGCGGGGCGAGTCGGGTCTGACGCTCGGGATCGGCGTGATCTCGGTGGCGGATCAGAGCCCAGCCTCCATCGCGGCCGAAATCCACCGCTCCGGCGTTGCACCGCAGCGGCTGATCCTGGGCGTCGGCAGCGGCGGCTCGCGATCGCTGGCGCTCGTGCGCGACAGCGTCGCCGTGCTGCGCGAGGAGCTTCCGGGCGTCCCGCTGGCGATCGCGGCGCTCGGCCCTCGGATGTGCGAGCTGGCCGGTGAGACCGCCGACGTCGTGCTCCTCAACTGGGCG
>DAINOY010000187.1:0-4225 GCA_036743735.1 Chloroflexota bacterium | reverse complement strand
CCGCCGGATCAGCGGCACCTGCGCGCGTCACCAGCGAGCGGTCGCGATCGCGGTGCGCAAGGCGCGCATGATCGCGCTGATCCCGTTCACCGTGACCGGAAAGTGAGATCGCCATGTCGCTTCAGCTCATCGTGTCCGGGACAGTGCCGGCCGAGACGACGCTGCCGATCATGCTCGGCGTGCACGCGCTCATCGGCATTGGCGAGGCGCTCATCACGGTCGGGGCGCTGGCCTTCATCGGGACCGCCAGGCGTGACCTCTTCGACCTGCGCGATGCCGTGAGGCCAAGCGCATGACCGCGACGCCGGCCCGCCAGGGCCTGGGCCGATGGTGGTGGGTCGTGGGGCTCGTCGTCGCGGCGCTCGTCGTCGTCGTCTTCGCTCCGCTCGCCTCGGGCGATCCCGATGGCCTGAACCGTGTCGCCGAGAACCTCGGCTTCGCTCAGCGCGAGCATCCCGCGCCGTACGAGATCCTGCCGGGGTACGAGGTGCCGTTCCTGACCGGCAACGCCTCGACCATCGTCGCCGGGCTGTTCGGCGTGCTCATCGTCTTCGCGCTGATCTGGGTCATCGGGCGCTTCCTGGCGCGCCGGCCCGGCTGACCGGCGACTCCGACGGATCTCGATCGTGCGGTCGCCGGCCGCAGCCCGATCCACCTGGCGGACCCGCGGCTCAAGTTCGTCCTGGCCGTCGGCGCGATCCTCGCCCTGGCACTCCTGCCGGTCGGCGCCTTCGTCGCGCTGCTCATCGCCTGGCTGGCGCTGACCTTCGCGTCCCTGATCGCCGGCCTGGGCGCCCTGAAACTGTCGCGCGGCGCGTTCGTCGCCGCGCCATTCCTGCTCGCCGCGCTGCCGCTGATCTTCATCCGCAGCGGCGATCCATCGGGCGGCTTCTCCATCGGTCCATGGGAGCTCACGGTGTCGGGGCAGGGCCTGCGCGAGTTCGCCACCATCGCGCTGAAGAGCTGGCTCAGCGTCCAGGTCGCGCTGCTGCTCACCTTCACGACGCCGTTCCACGACCTCGTCGACGCACTGCGCCGCCTTCGCCTCCCGCTCGTCATGGTCGGGATCATCAGCTTCATGTACCGATACCTCGCGGTCCTCGGCGAAGAGGGCTCCCGGATGCTCCGTGCCCGCGCCGCCCGTTCGGCGACGGTCGAGGGCGTGCGCGGCGGCGGTTCGATCGGCTGGCGGGCGCGGACGACCGGCGGCATGGTCGGCGCGCTCTTTCTGCGGTCGTACGAACGCAGCGAGCGGATCTATGCCGCGATGCAGGCGCGTGGCTTCGAAGGCACGCTGCGCCATCTCCACGGCCGCGGGATGACGGGCGCCGAGTGGGTCGTTGGTGTGCTGCTTGCCGCCTCGCTCGTCGTCTTCGAGCTTGCCGCACAGCTCTGGCTGCCCCGATGACGCACGATCATGCGCACGAGCACGTCCACGAGGGCACCGGCTCGCACGAGCATCGGCACGTCCATCCGCCGCAGGCCGAGCCGGCCGATGGTGCCTGGATCGAGCTCGACCACGTCCACTACGCCTATCCCGATGGCTTCGAGGCGTTGCGCGGGGTGGACCTGCGTATCGCGCGCGGCGAAAAGGTTGCGCTCGTCGGGCCGAACGGCGCCGGCAAGTCGACCCTGATGCTGCACCTCAACGGCATCAACCTGCCGTCGCATGGCGTGGTGCGGGTGGGTGGCACGGTGGTCGATCGCGCCTCGATGCGGCGCATCCGCGGCGAGGTCGGGCTCGTCTTCCAGGACCCCGATGACCAGCTCTTCTCCCCCACCGTCTTCGACGACGTCGCCTTCGGGCCGCTGCACATGGGGATCGCCGAGTCGGAGATCCACGGCCGCGTGGACCGGGCGCTCGCTGCGGTTGGGATGGCCGGCTTCGAGCGCCGCCTGCCGCATCACCTGTCGCTCGGCCAGCGCAAGCGCGTGGCGATGGCCACGGTGCTCTCGATGGAACCGTCGGTCATGGTCTTCGACGAGCCATCCGCGGGGTTGGATCCGCGCGGCCGCCGCGAGCTGATCGGGCTGTTGCGCGGCCTGTCGCAGACGCTGGTCGTGGCGACCCACGACATGCGGCTCGTGGCTGAGGTGCTGCCGCGGACGGTGGTCATGGACGGCGGCCTCGTGGTGGCCGACGGGCCCACGTCGTCCATCCTGACCGATGCGGCACTCCTGGAATTACACGGCCTCGAGGCGCCGTAGTCGTCGCGTCTCATCGGCCGTTGCGATCCGCGCAAACGGCCCCGCGAATAGTCCGCATTCACGTCGGGCGCGCGTTACGCCAGGTCGGGGCACTCCGGACCGTGCCAATGCGCGCTCCGCATGATTTCGGACGCATCGGGGCACCGGAGACGGGGCCAAACCGGCTGCAGCGCTGAACAGTGCGCGCTCCATATGAATTCGGACGCTTCCGCCCCCATTCGCCCGCGTAGAACGTTGCCGGCCGCCTGATTCACCACGGAATAAGGGAGCCGGCGGCAGGAGCGACGGTTCTCCTGCCGCCACGAGGCGATCAGCTGACGGCGGCCGGCTCCTCCTCGGCGGCCTGCGGACTCGGCAGCGCCTCGCCGGTCTCGAGCAGCGACTTGAGACCGGAGAGGATGAAGCTCCAGCCACCGGCCACCTGGCGATACGTCGCCGTCTCGCCGTCGAAGTCGTCATGGATCAGGGTGAGCTTCGTCACCGGACCCATGGGTGTGACCTCGTACGTCACGCGTGACGGACGGTCCTCCACCGTCGCCGGATCCCAGAGCGCGGCGAAGGTCGTCACCAGGCGCCGCGGCGGGTCGGACTCGAGCACCGTGCCGTTGATCGCCGGGCCACCGTCATGGTCGATGTAGTCGAAGTCGCCGCCGACCGCGAGATCGCTGCGGAGCTCCGTGCCGTGGTAGTACTGCTTCGTGAGGTTGCCATCCGTGATGCCCTGCCAGACGCGCTCGGCGCTGGCGCGGATGAAGATCTCGTAGACCTGCTTGGGTGCGGACATCGGTCGTTCTGCCTCCAGGGTTGTCTTGAGATCCGCCATGGCGTCGATGAATGGAGCTGCGTAGCGGCTGATCCATCGGTCGCTGATGAGGCGGATCGGCACCGGGTTGAGGAAGTGGAGCTTCTGCCGGCCGTCGCGCCGCGTCGTGATGAGATCTGCCTCCTCGAGGACCCGCAGGTGCTTCATCACGCCGAAGCGCGTCATCTCCGGCAGGACCGTCTCCAGCTCACCGAGCGCCTGGCCATCGCGCTCCCGCAGCCGATCGAGCAGCTGGCGTCGATTCGGGTCCGCCAGCGCGCGGAAGACGGCGTCCTGCTCTTCCATGCCGTCGACTATATGTGACCTATCAGTCACATGTCAAGTGCGAGGACTGATGGCCCTGTGGAGCATCGGCCGGTAGGTCAGCTCCTGGATGTTGCCGTCGAGCCTCCGGCTCTCGAGCAGCTCGAGATCGAAGTCCGCCGCACCCTCGAAAATCGGGGCCGCGCCGGTCCGACCGCTGATCACGGGAAAGACGGTGACCTGGATGCGGTCGACCAGGCCGGCGGCCATGAGCGCGCGGTTCATGGAGATGCTGCCGTGGGACCGCAGCGGCGATCGGATTCGTCCTTCAGCCGTCTGACGACGTCGACCGCGTCGCCCCTGGCGAGTGTCGCGTTCGGCCAATCGAACGGCTCGTGGAGCGTCGTCGACACGACGATGGCCGGCGTGCCCTTCATCCGGGTCACCCACTCGTCCCGGCCCTCGGGCGCCTCGGCGCTCGGCGCCAGGACCCGCGCGAAGAACCGATAGGTGGTCGCTCCGAAGACCATCCGCTGCGCCTCGCCGTACTGCGCGAGGCGGTGGGCGAGGAACTCGGGGCCCTGCTTGCCCCAGTACCCGCCCCAGTCGCCCTCGCTCGTGAAGGAGCCGAAGCCGTCGAGGGTCGAGAAGATGTCGTAGGTGTACGTGGCGGCCATGTTGCTCCCTTGGATGCGCGGATGGGGTTGCACATAGGACGCCACCGGGAGGCAAATCTCATCTGCGATTGGCGAGCACGCGTCTCGCGAGTTGACCGCGCCCCCGCTGTCGGCGAGCCTGCGCAGGATGATTCGCCGATGCCTCACGACCGGCCCGATCCTGCTGGCCGCGCTGGCCCTCGCCGCCTGCGCCAGCCCGCCGGACGATGCCCTGGGCGGCCCCGGCCTGCCTCAGCAGCTGCACGGAGGGCGCTATCCGGGCGAGCGACAACAG
>DAINOY010000186.1:0-4236 GCA_036743735.1 Chloroflexota bacterium | reverse complement strand
GCGCCGTCCGGTGGCGCCGCCAGTCGGCCAGGGCACGGCCCAGCCCGCCAGGCCGGCGCAGGTCACCGTAGCGCTCGAGCAGCTCGGGAAGGTTGTCACGAATCAGGTCATACCGGTCGCCGAGCAGGAGGCGGACGCGTGCCAGGTCGGCATCGAGATCCGCGGTGCCGTTGCGGGCGCGCTCGAGGTGCTCGGCCCGCACATCCGCCGGTGCGTTCTGCACGAACAGGTCGAGCACGAGGAGCAGGATCGTCAGGTCGTCCGCCTGCCCGAGCAGTGGCACCGCGTCGGGGACGAGGTCGATCGGCGTCACCACGTAGGCGAGCGCCGCCGCCAGCAGCGCCTTCAGCGACACAGGGACGCGCGGGTCGCGCACGAGGCCCCAGACGAGGCGGGCGTAGGTGGGGAGCTTCCAGGCCATACGCGCGAGACGCACGTACCGCCAGCGGCCGGACGACAGCATGGGGGCGGATGATAGCAGAGGCGTTGACAATAGAACACCTGTTCTGCTAGGCTCGCCAAACAGCAGTTCGCAGCCCGGAGCGCGCGTGACGAGACACGACGTGGATCGCAAGCAGAAGATCATCGAATGCATCGCGCACACGGTCGCCGAGCGCGGCTATCCGCCATCGGTGCGCGAGATCGCCGAGAGCGTCGGACTTGCCTCGACCTCGGCCGTTCATCACCACCTGACCGCCCTGGAGCGGGACGGCCTCCTCGAGCGCGGGACCCACTCTTCGCGCGCCCTGCGGCTCACCGCCCGTGGAGAGGCGCTGCATCGCGGCATCGGCCCCGCGCCGTCGCCCGCGCCGAGCTCGAACCGCGTCACCCCATTCCGCATGCCGGTCGAACGCGACGTGCTGAGCCTTCCGGTCCTCGGCGAGATCGCCGCCGGCCAGCCGATCGAGGCCTACGCGGACGGGGCCGAGTCGCTCGAGGTGCCGCGGTCACTCGAGGCGCATGACGACTCCTACGTGCTTCGCGTGCGCGGCAAGTCGATGATCGAGGACCTGATCGACGACGGTGACTATGTCGTGGTGCAGCCGCAGGCGACCGCGCGGGACGGCGATATCGTCGTTGCCCTGCTCGAGGACAACGGCGTCACGCTCAAGCGCTTCTACCGCGAGGCGGATCGGATCCGCCTGCAGCCGGCGAACAGCGAGATGGAGCCCATCTACGCCACCGCGGTCCAGATCCAGGGCAAGGTCGTCGGCGTCATCCGCAAGCTCATCTGACCTGGGCTGACCCCGTGACGGGCCAGCGCATCAGCACGCGCGGGCTCAACCGCGCGACGCTCGCGAGGCAGGGGCTGCTCGAGCGGATCAGTGGCGGCTCGATCCCAGACGCCGTCGCACGCGTTGGCTCGCTGCAGGCGCAGCATCCCGAATGGCCGCCGGTGGCACTCTGGGCACGGACCGATGACCGCGCGATCGGAGGGCTCGCCACAGCGCTGGCCGATCGCAGCGTCGTGCGTGGCGCACTCATGCGCATCACGGTGCAGATCGTGCGGGCCGACCACTTCTGGCCCATCGCCCGCCTCACACAGCCGCTGCGCGCGGCGCAGTTTCGGACCCTGTTCAAGGCCGATGTCGCCGACTCGCCGATCGGCCGCCGTCTCACAGGCACGCACGCCGCAGTTCGGGCGGCCCTCAAGAACGGGCCGCTCCGCATCCGCGACATGGACGCGATCATGAAGGCAGAGGCGCCGGACCTCGCCGATGCGCCGAACCGGATGCACTGGCGCCACCTCGCCGCGACGATCCCCCTCGTCCACGTCCCATTCGACGGGGAGGGCTACGGGCGGTCGCGCTACGTGGCAGCGGAGGACTGGATCGGGCCGGCGCCGGAGATCAGCGAAGAGGAAGCCGCCCGGCTTGTTACGGAGCGTTACCTCGCGGCCTTCGGTCCGGCGAGCATTGACGATCTCATGAGCTACGTCGGCAGACGGGGCTCGCCGGCACGCTGGCGGGCGGCGATCGAGGCGCTCGGCGATCGGCTGCTGAGCCTGACCGCGGAGGATGGTCGCCTGCTGCATGATCTCGTCGACGCTCCCCGCCCGGGGGAGGACGTCGACCCGCCGCCGCGCCTCCTGGCGCGGTGGGACAGCCTCCTCCTGTCACACGCGACGAAGGGGCGTGAGCGCATCATCCACGACGCCGATCGGACGCGGGTCTACACCAAGAACGCCGACGTGCTGCCAACCCTGCTCGTGGGTGGCATGGTCGCGGGGACCTGGGACCGCGTTGGCGGCACGGTAACGCTGCGACCCTTCCGTCGCCTCGAGCGTGCCGCGCTCGCGGACCTCGAGGAGCAGGCGAGCCGGCTGGCTTCGCTGCTGGCACCGCACGAGGAGGCGCGCGTCGTCGTCGAGCCGTGAAGCGCTCCATCCTCCACGCCGATCTCGATGCCTTCTACGCCTCGGTCGAGGTGCTCGACAACCCGAGCCTGCGCGGCAAGCCGGTCATCGTCGGCGGCGATCGGGGCGAACGCGGCGTGGTCAGCGCCGCCTCGTACGAGGCGCGGCGCTTCGGTGTCCATTCCGCGATGCCGCTGCGCACCGCCGCGCGGCTCTGCCCGCAGGGCATCTTCGTCCCGGTTCATCCCGAACGCTATCGAGAGCTGAGCCAGGCGGTGATGGCGATATTCGCCAGCTACACCCCGCTCGTCGAGCCGATCTCCCTTGACGAGGCATTCCTCGACGTGACGGCCAGCGCCGCCGTCTTCGGCGACGGGCCGACGATCGCCCGCCAGCTGAAGCAGCGGGTTCTGGACGAGACCCGGCTCGTCGTCAGCATCGGCGTGGCGACGAACAAGCTGTGCGCCAAGGTGGCGTCGGACCTGCGCAAGCCCGACGCGCTCGTCATCGTGCCGCCCGGCGGCGAGGCCGAGTTCCTGGCTCCGCTGCCCGTCGGCCGGCTGTGGGGCGTAGGCCCGCAGGCGCGCGCCGCCCTGTCCGAATACGGCGTGCGGACGATCGGCGAACTGGCCGCGCTGTCCGACGCCACGCTGCGACGACGCTTCGGCAGCCACGGAATGGATCTCGCCGCACGCGCGCGCGGGATCGATCCCTCCCCGGTCGTGCCGCTCCACGCACCGAAGTCGATCGGTCATGAGCACACCTTCACCCGGGACACGATCGACCGCGCCAAGCTCGACACGACACTCCTCGACGTCGCCGAGTCGGTCGGCAGCCGGCTGCGACACCACGCGCTCGTCGCGGGAGCCGTCCAGCTCAAGCTGCGCTACGAGGGTTTCGAGACGATCACCCGCCAGGCACCGCTCCCTTCTCAGACCGATGCCGCGGAGCCGATCTACGCCGCTGGCCGCGCGCTGCTCGACAAGGCGCTGGCGCCGGGGCGCGGCGTCAGGCTCATCGGTCTCACGGCGATCCACCTGTCCGATGCGCAGCAGCTCACCCTCTTCGACAGCCCGCCACGCCGGGATCGGCTGGCGCGCTCGATGGACGCCGTTCGTGAGCGCTTCGGCGAGGCCGCGATCACCCGCGCCCGGCTGCTCCGCGATCGTCCGCGACGCCGCTTCGACTTCGGCGAGCGACCGCAGGGCCCCGATCCCGATGAAGAAGGGGCTTGACAATACCGAACATCCGTTCGTAAGATGGCGCCCTGAATCGAACGCCTGTTCTGGTGCCCTCCAGGCGAGGCAGCGCAGAGGAAGCAGAGATGGCACTCCAGAAGATCAACCCCGCAGCCGCACGCGTGCGCTGGGATCGCCGCATGAACCGTCCGGCACGCATCCAGCTCGCGGACCGCGACCTGACCATCACCAACCTCGCGGCCCGGCGCGACGAGATGGCCGCCTTCCCGGCGGAGCGAGGTCCACGGGTCACCTACCTCGTCGAGACGGCCGACGGCGGCCGCGCCTCACTCGTCTTCGACGGGCGGCGTCGTCGCTGGTTCGTGGAGGCGCTCGAAGCCGCCGCCTAGGAACCGTTCGCCCGCATCGTCCCGTCGCCGGGGCGTCTGGGAGTCGCTGGCCTACAATCCGCGCGTGGCGCGACGGGCACCCGCCCGCGGCGACCACCGCACCCTGGCCGCGATGACCGACACTCCCCGACTGCTCGACCATACCGTCAGCCAGTTCGCGCGGCGCCTCGCCTCCTCGGACCCCACCCCTGGAGGCGGGAGCGCCGCCGCGCTATGTGCGGCGCTCGGGGCCTCGCTGGTCGCCATGGTTGCGCGGCTCACCGCCGGGCGGCCGGCATACGCCGAGCACGAC
>DAINOY010000185.1:0-4262 GCA_036743735.1 Chloroflexota bacterium | reverse complement strand
GAGCGATCCCTGCGCGCGCTCGGGGGCGATCCCCATCGCCAGCAGAACGTGGCTCGGCTCGACGCTCCCCGAGGTGCAGGCGCTGCCGGTCGAGGCAGCGATCCCCGCCATGTCGAGCGCGGCGACGAGGTCCCCGCCCTGGACTCCGTCGACGACGAACGAGGCGCTGTTCGCCAACCGCTCGCTCGGGTGCCCGGTCAGCTCGACGTCGTCGATCGTCGCGAGGCCGGCGATGAGCCGGTCGCGGAGCGCCGCCTGGCGCGCGGTCTCGGCTTCACGCTCCTCCACCGCCAGCGCAAGCGCCCGGGCGAATCCCGCGGCGAGCGCCACGCTCTCGGTCCCGGCACGACGCTGCCGCTCCTGCGATCCGCCGTGGTGCTGGGCCAGCAGCTGCGTCCCGCGACGCACGTAAAGCGCCCCGATGCCCTTCGGGCCGTGGATCTTGTGTGCGGCCAGGCTCAGCAGGCTGACGCCCAGCGAGTCGACGTCGATCGGCAGCGACCCGGCGGCCTGCACCGCGTCGGTGTGGAACGGCACGCGACGCTCGCGGCAGATCGCACCGATCTCGGCGACCGGCTGGACGGTCCCGACCTCGTTGCTGGCGGCCATGATCGTGACGAGGATCGTGTGCTCCCCGATCGCGGCCGCCACCTCGTCCGGATCGACGCGGCCCCATCGGTCCACCCCGACGTAGGTCACGTCGAACCCGGAGCGCTCGAGCACCTGGCAGGCGTGGAGCACCGCATGATGCTCGACGGCGCTCGTCACGATGTGCCGGCCGCGGGCCGATGCCGCCCACGCGATCCCCTTCACGGCCAGGTTGTCGGCCTCGGTCCCACCACTGGTGAGGACGATCTCGCGCGGCTCGGCGCCGATGGCAGCAGCGATCGTTTCGCGCGCCTCGTCGAGCGCCTGGCGCGCACGACGGCCCGCGGCGTAGATGCTCGACGGGTTGCCCCAATGCTCGGTGAAGCCGGGGAGCATCGCCTCGAGCACCTCGCGCCTGACCGGCGTCGTCGCGGCGTGGTCGAGGTAGATCATGACCGCCCGATGATAGCCACCCATCGGGCGGCCCGCCGCACGCGAGGGGGCGTCAGGACCAGCTGCGAATCGCGGGAGCGTCGCTCGATCCGTCGTCGCGCGGAAGGACGAGCAGCTGCTGGTGCAGGTCGAGGCGCGCACGCTCGAACCCGAGCGCGGCGCCTGCCATGTAGAGCCGCCACGTGCGGGCCACGGCCTCGTTCGTCGCCGCCACCGCCTCCTGCCAGTGCTCCTCCAGCCGGCGCACCCAGTGACGCAGCGTCCGCGCGTAGTGCGGTCGCAGCGACTCGACGTCGCGGACCTCGAAGCCCGCCGCCTGTGCGGCGTCCAACATCTGCGCGAGGCTGAGCAGCTCGCCGTCCGGGAAGACGTAGGCGTCGATGAACGATCTCGTCTGGACGACGGCGCCCAGCGGACCGCCGAGCATGAGCCCGGAGCGCTGGCGGCGTGACGGCTGCGCCGTGATCGCGTGGTTCAGGAACAGGCCACCGGGCGCAAGCAGCGCCCCGGCCGCGGCGAAGTACTCGCCGATGCGCGCCAGGCCGACATGCTCGGCCATCCCGACGCTCGCGATCCGGTCGAAGCGGTCCAGCTGCACTGGCGCACTCCGGTAGTCCATGAGCTCGACGCGCACGCGCCCCCCCAGCCCGCGTGCCGCGATCTCCTCCACCACGTGGGCGTGCTGCCGCTCCGAGAGCGTGATGCCGACCGCCTCGACATCGGCTCGCTCGGCGGCGCGGAAGAGGAGACCACCCCAGCCGCAGCCGATGTCGAGCAGCCGCATGCCATCGCGGAGCCCGAGCTTGTCGAGCACGAGGTCGAGCTTCGCAAGCTGCGCCTCGTCGAGCGAGGCGTCATCGGTCCGGAAGTAGCCGCAGGAGTAGACCATCCGCTCGTCGAGCCACAGGCGGTAGAACGCGTTGCCGACGTCGTAGTGGTAGCGGATCGCCACGGTGTCGCGCTCGGCGGAGTGCAGCTCGCCCTCGAGGAGCGCCGCCGAGCGTCCGTCCCCCATCGTGGGCGACGCGTCGTGCAGACGACCGAGACGGGAAGCCAGGCGCACGATCTCCCGGAAGCCGAGGTGCAGGTCGCCGAGACGATCCGGCAGGCCGACGGCGGCGAAGATGTCGCCCTCGATGTCGAAGTCGCCGTGGACGAAGGCCTCGCCGATGGCGAGATCGGTGGGCGGCAGCAGCATGCGGCGCAGCGCCGCGGGACGTCGGATGACGAGGGTGAAGTCCGGCTCGCGGCCGTTCGGGGCCTGCAGGGTGCGGCCATCCCAGAAGCGGATCGCGAACGTCCGTTCGTCGCCCAGCGCGCGGATGAGCGGCGCGATCGCTCTCGCGGCCTCCTCAACGCGCGGATCATGGCTGCGCCGGGGAGGCGCCGCCGTGGCCGGCGTTGGACGCGGCCCAGCAGTGGTGGTCATGCTCGGAACCTCCGCCGCCTATCGTCGTCCTGGGGCGCTTCGGTGTCCAGTGCGCGGCGATGGGGTCGCCGGTCCGGCGGTCAGTCGCCCTCGACCACCTCGAGTTGCAGCTCCTCGAGCTGCTTTGGGGCGAGCGGGGATGGCGCGCCCATCATCAGATCGGTCCCCGACTGCGTCTTGGGGAAGGACATCACCTCGCGGATGTTGTCGACCTGCGCGTAGAGGGCCGCCCATCGGTCGAGGCCGATCGCGATCCCGCCGTGCGGTGGCGCTCCATACTCGAGCGCGTCGAGCAGCGCGCCGAACTCGTCGCGCATGCCCTCGACCGTGTGACCCATCAGCGCGAACGCCTTCTCGAGCAGTGGCCGCTGATGGATGCGGATCGAGCCGCCACCCGACTCCCAGCCGTTGAGCGCGAGGTCGTACTGCTGGGCCCGCACGGCGCCCGGGTCGCTCTCCATGAGCGGGATGTCCTCGGCGACCGGAGCGCTGAACGGGTTGTGCGTCGCGTCCCAGCGCTCGCCCTCCGCGTCCCAGGTGAACATCGGGAAGCGGTGGACCCAGACGTAGCCGAGCACCTCCGGGCGGCGCAGGCCGAGTCGCTCCCCCATCTCGAGCCGCACATAGCCGAGCGCCTCGGCGGCCGCGATGCGGTCGGTATCGGCCACGATCAGGACCAGGTCGCCGGCTTCGCCCCCGGTCCTCGCGAGCAGCTCGGACTCGTGCCCCTCGAGGAACTTCGCCGCTGGTCCGTGGAGCGCGCCGTCAGCCTGCACCGCGAGGTGCACGAGTCCCCTGGCCCCGTGCCGCCTCGCAAGGTCGATCAGCTCGTCGAGCTGCTTGCGCGAGTAATCGCCGCAGCCGGGCGCGACGATCGCATACACCGCGCCGCCCGCGGCGATCGGCTCGGCGAAGACGCGGAAGTCGATGCCCTCGACTGCATCGGTCAGGTCGGTGAGCTCCATCCCAAATCGGATGTCGGGCTTGTCCGAGCCGTAGCGCGCGATCGCGTCCGCGTAGGTCAGCCGCGGGAAGGGCTCGGCCAAAATCGGCCGGTCCGGGACCACCTCCTTCGCTACGCGGGTCACGACGCGCTCGACCGTGGAGATGACGTCCTCCTCGGTCACGAAGCTCATCTCGATGTCGACCTGGGTATGCTCGGGCTGCCGATCGCCGCGCAGGTCCTCGTCGCGGTACGCGTGCGCCAGCTGGAAGTAGCGGTCGTAGCCGGCAACCATCAGCAGCTGCTTCAGCTGCTGCGGCGACTGTGGCAGGGCGTAGAACTCGCCCGGACGCAGGCGCGAGGGCACGACGAAGTCCCGCGCCCCCTCGGGCGTGCTGCGAATGAGCGTCGGCGTCTCGATCTCGACGAACTGCTCGTCCTCGAGCGCGCGCCGGATCGCCGAAGCGAGCCGTGACCGGAGGAGCATGCGCTGCTGCATGGGCGGTCGGCGCAGGTCGAGGTAGCGGTGCTTCAGCCGCAGCGACTCGTCGAGACCCGGCTGCTCCTCGTTGATGTAGAACGGCGGCACCTTGCTCGGGTTGAGCACCTCGAACCGGTCGACCGCGACCTCGATCTCGCCGGTCGCCAGCTCGGCGTTCGTCGTGCCTTCGGGCCGATGCCGCACGGTCCCCTCCACCCGCACGACCCATTCGTTTCTGGCGGGCTCCGCGGCCGCGTGGGCGGCGGGGGCGTCGTCCGCGCTGGTGACGACCTGGGTGATCCCGTATCGATCGCGCAGGTCGAAGAAGGTCAGATGGCCGTGATCGCGTCGCCGATGCACCCAGCCGG
>DAINOY010000184.1:0-4289 GCA_036743735.1 Chloroflexota bacterium | reverse complement strand
GGGTCGTGCCGGGGAGATCCTCGACGATCGCGACCCGCCGCCCGACCAGCCGGTTGAAGAGCGTGCTCTTCCCGACATTCGGGCGGCCGACGACGGCGACGACAGGCAGCGAGGGCATGGCGGGCAGTGTAGGTGAGGGCGACGCAGGCAGCCGGATGGCATGGCGGGTCAGCCGTGCGGGGCGGCGTCGGATAGGATCGACCGGTGAAGGTCGGCATCGTCGCCACGCGCCTGGCCGGGGTGGACGGCGTCACGTTCGAGACCGCGAAGTGGGAGGCGGTCCTCGCGGCGATGGGCCACGAGGTGCGCCTCTGCGCCGGCGAGGTGGACGCGCTGCGTCCCAACGCCAGGCTCATCCCGGCGATGCACTTCGCCTACCCACCGGCGGCCCTCGTCAGCGCCGCGGCGTTCGATCCGACGAGCGACCCGACTGCGGTGCGGCGCGAGATCCGACGCCTCGCGCGCCAGCTCGTGCCGCCGTTGGTCGACTGGGTGACCCGCAGCCAGCTGGACCTGCTGATCGTCGAGAACGCCTGGGCCATCCCGATGCAGCTGCCGCTCGCGGTGGCGCTGCGGGAGCTGGTGGAGCGGATGCAGCTGCCGGCGATCGGGCATCACCACGACTACTGGTGGGAGCGCGAGCGCTTTGCCGGCTGCATCGTGCCGGAGGTGCTGCGGCACGCCTTCCCGCCCGCGCTGCCGCTCGTCCGGCACGTCAGCATCAACTCCCTCGCGGCCAGGGACCTGAAGCGCCGTCGCCGCCTCGACTCGCTCGTCGTGCCGAACGTCTTCGACTTCGACCAGCCACGCCCGCGACCCAAGGCACGTGCCCGCATCCGCGCCGCGCTGCGCGCGGAGCTGGGGATGGGCGAGCGGGGACTGCTGGCGGTCCAGCCGACGCGGGTCGTGCCGCGCAAGGGCATCGAGCTCGCGATCGACCTGCTCGGGCGGCTCGGCGACCGCGACGCGGTGCTGCTCGTGACCAGTCCCGCCGGCGACGAAGGGCTCAGCTATCTCCGCGATCTCGAGCGCCAGGCGGTCCGTGCCGGCGTCGAGCTGCGATACGCCGCCGACCGCTTTGCGCCGGACCTCGAGGGCGTGCCGATCAGCGCGGCGCACTCGCTTCACGACGCCTACATCGCCGCCGACCTGGTCACGTACCCGAGCTTCTACGAGGGCTTCGGCAATGCACTGGTCGAGGCGGTCTACTTCCGCAAGCTCATCGTGGTGAATCGCTACCCGGTCTATGACGCGGATATCCGCCCGCTCGGCCTGCGCTTCATCGAGCTCGACGGCCGGATCACCGATGCGGCTGTCGCCGAGCTGCGAAGCCTGCTGGCCGATGCGCGCCGGCAGGAGGCGGACACCGACCACAACTTCGACGTGGCGCGGAGCCACCTGGGATACGACGTGCTGCGAGAGCGGCTGGCCGAGCTGATCGGGCCGCTCGTCGCTCAGCCGGCGAGCCGGTAGACGAGGTCGCGAACCGCCTCGAGATCGACCTCGGGCGTCGACGTGCCGCCGGTGATCCCGATCCGCGCCTTGCCGCGCACCCACGCCGCGTGCTCTGCCTCGAGCTCCGCGGCGTCGGCCACGTGGACCGTCTCGGGCTGGAACTCGGCGCACTTCACGGCGAGCTCCTTCGTGTTGCTGCTGTTCTTGCCGCCGACCACGATCATGGCGTCGACCTCACGCGCGAGCTTCACGCTGTCGTCCTGGCGTGTCAGGGTCACCGGGCAGACGGTGTTCACCACGCGCAGGTCGTGGCATCGGCGCAGGCAGAACGACGCGAACTCCTCGAGCTTCGTCGGCAGGATCGTGCTCTGGCTGAGAACGCCGATCTTCTTCGTGCGCGGGACGCGCTCCCAGGTCGATCGGTCCATGTCGTCCACGACGACGTGCTTCTCGCCCGCATAGCTGCGCACGCCCTTGACCTCGGGATGGTCCTCGTGACCGATGATGCAGACCGTGTAGCCCGCGTCCGCCAGCTCCCGCGCCGCCTTCTGGCTCTGGAGGACCCAGGTGCAGGTCGCGTCGATGACCTCGAGCCCCTCGGTCGAGCGCACGCGATCGAACTCCGATTTCGGCACGCCGTGGGCGCGGATGACGAGCGTGCCGCCCTCGACCTGGTCGGCCAGGTCGGCGGTGCGGATGCCGCGCTCGGTGAGATCGGCCTTGATGCCCGGGTTGTGGACGAGCTGGCCGAGTGTCGTGACCTCCTTGCCGACCGAGCGAGCCTGCTTGGCCTTGTCGATCGCCAGTCGAACGCCGTAGCAGAAGCCGGCGCGCTCGGCGATTCGCACGTCGGGACGGGTCGTGACCATGATCCCCATTCTAGGAGGGATCGCCGTCGAGGGCCTCCGCGCCGGGTTGCTGGTCCACCGGCAGCAGCGCCGCGATGCGGCGGGTGATCTCGGCGCCGCCAGCGGCGAGCGCCGTGCGATCGATGCGCCCGGCGGCCTGCCGCTCGAGCACGAACGGCTCACCGAACCGAATCGTGATGCGGTGGCGGCGTACGAGCCGCTCGCCCGGCGGGCGCAGGCGCTGCGTGCCGGCGATCCCGGCAGGCACGAGTGGCGCCCCACTGCGGATGGCGAGGAGCGCGGTACCCGGTTTCGCAGGGCGCAGGTGCCCGTCCGGGCTGCGTGTGCCCTCCGGGAAGATGGCGATCGGCTTCCCGGCGGCGAGCAGCTCGAGCGCGAGCCGCTGCGCGGCGCGGTCTCCCTCGCCGCGGCGCACGTAGAAGACCCCCGACCGGTCGGCGAGCCAGCCGAAGATCGGCCAGCGCTGCATCTCGACCTTGGCCATGAAATGGATGACGCGTCCGATCTGATACCCGGCGGCCCAGCCCAGGAATGGCGGATCCAGATCGCTGGCGTGGTTCGCGACGAGGATGAAGGGTCCCTCGCGCGGGATGCGCTCGAGCCCGATGACTCTCACCGGCCCAACGATCCTCGCGAGCATCCCGGCGACGGCAGCGCCCGGACGGAAGAACCAGGTCTGCATCAGCGCTCGCGCGCGGCCGGCAAGGCGGCGACGATCCGGTCGACACACGCCGGCACCGGCAGCGCGCCGGTATCGAGGAGCAGGGCACCCTCCGCCATGCGCAGCGGGGCGACGTCGCGCCCGGCATCCGCGGCATCGCGACGCTCGATCTCGGCCAGGTACTCGTCCACCCGCTCCGGCGCGCCCATCTCGGCGGCGCGCCGCTGCGCGCGGATCTCCTTGGCCGCGGTGAGGAAGACCTTGAGCTCGGCATCGGGCAGGACCACCGTCCCGATGTCGCGCCCGACCATCACCGTCGTGCCGTGGGCCGCGGTGCGCCGCTGCACGCCGAGCATCGCCTGCCGCACGGCCGCGTGACGGCTCACGGCGCTCACCGCGTTGTCGACCCGCGGCGTTCGCACCTCGTCGGTGACATCGCGCTCGTCGAGCAGCACCGTCTCGCGCCGACCGGGCGCATCGCGTCGCGGCCGCCGCACGGTGATGTGGACCTCTGCCGCCAGGCGTTCGAGCCCGGCGGCATCATCCGGGTCGACGCCGCGCTCGATCGCCGCGAGCGTGAGCGCCCGGTACAGCAGCCCCGTGTCGACGAATGTGGCCCCGAGACGCTGGGCCAGGGCGTGCCCCACGGTCGACTTGCCGGAGCCGGATGGGCCGTCGATCGCAATCCGCAGCCGCGGAGCCGGCGTCTGCGGTGCGCGCGGCGGGGCGTCGGCCAGCTCCGCCACCTCGTCACTTGCGAGCGCACGCGATGCTCCGCTCGTCAGGCCGGCCAACGTCAGCGAGCCGAAACGGGTGCGCACCAGCCGCCCCACGGCGACGTCGATGGCGGCGAAGAGCCGTCGCACCTCACGCTTGCGTCCCTCGCCCAGCCGCACGCGGAGCCACGGGGCGTCGGGGTCGACGCCGTCCACCTCTGGCGGCGGTGGCTCGCGGCTGGCGGAGAGGAGCCGAGCCAGGCCGTCGTCGAGCAGGACCCCCTCGATCAGCCGCCGCAGCTCCGCGTCGGTCGGCTCGCGCGCCGGCAGCACCGCGTACTCGCGCTCGAGCCCGTAGCGCGGATGCAGGATGCGGTTCGCCCATTCGCCGTCATTCGTGACCACCATCAGCCCCTCCGACTCGACGTCGAGCCGGCCGGCGGGCCAGAGGCGCCCGCCGCGCGGCGGAACGAGGCTGACCACCGAGCGGCGTCCGCGCTCGGCGCGCGAAGAGGAGACGAGGCCGCGCGGCTTGTGGACGGCGTAGTGCACCGTCTCCTCCGGGCGACCCACCGGCCTGCCGTCGAG
>DAINOY010000183.1:0-4311 GCA_036743735.1 Chloroflexota bacterium | reverse complement strand
CACCGCGACCACGGCGCACGTGGCGCCGGTCCCCGTGATCGCGGTGCGCCGGGTGACCGACCCCAGCGCTTCTCGAAGAAAGATCGCCCCTGGGGCGATCGTGATCGCGATGCTCACCGGCGGGTACGCGGTGGCGGCGCTGGGCCCGGTGGTGCTCGGGGTGCTGCGCGACGCGACCGGCGACTTCAGTCTGTCACTGTGGACGCTGATCGCCAGCGGGTTGATCCTCGCGCTGCTCGCTCTGCGGCCGATCGTCCGTTCGCCGCAGGCTGCGGGTCGCCCCGCCGCCTAGCTCAGCTGCGCGCGGACCTGCTGCTGGACGCGGCCCAGGAGCGCCGCGGCGCCGCGCAATCGCAAGGGGCTGACGACGTCGTTGAGCGAGAGGCGGGCCGTGACGTCGCCCGGCACGGCGAGCACCTCGTCTGCCGGCAGGCCGTTCAGCCCGGCGTGGAAGATGCCGGCGAAGCCGCGCGTGGTTGGCGCCTCCTCCGGCGCGCTGACGAACAGCTGCACGCGACGATCGGCATGAACCTCCGCGGCCACGAAGAGCGGCGACTGGCACTCCGGGACCGGCTCGAGCAGCTCGGGATGGTCCGCGTACCGCGCCGGAAGCGGCGGCACCTGCTGCGAGTACTCGAGCAGCAGCTCGAGCCTGTCGCGCGGCGGCGAGGCGGCAAACAGGTCCACGATCTCTGCCAGGGCCGGCGGCAGGGTATCGGTCGTCACGCGGTCGCTTCGACCTCGCGCTCGATCGGCAGCCGCACCGCGTTGCCCCACTCGGTCCACGAGCCGTCGTAGTTGCGGACCTTCTCGTAGCCGAGCAGGTGGGTCAGCGCGAACCAGGTGTGGCTCGACCGCTCACCGATGCGGCAGTACACGACCACGTCATCGGACGGCACCAGGCCAGCCTCGTCGCGGTACAGCGCCTCGAGCTCGGCGCGCGTCTTGAACGTGCCGTCCTCGTTCGCCGCGCGCGCCCACGGCACGTTCGCGGCGCCGGGGATGTGGCCGCCGCGCAGCGCGCCCTCCTGCGGGTAGTTCGCCATGTGCAGCAGCCGGCCGGTGAACTCATCGGGCGATCGAACGTCGATCAGGGGCTGGCCGAGATGCGCCAGGACGTCCTCGCGGAAGGCCCGGATGCGGGCGTCGTCACGCTGCACGACCGGGTAGTCCGCCGGCTCGCGCTCGGGCGCGGCGGTGGTCATCGGGCGGTCCTCCGCCTGCCACTTCGCACGGCCACCGTCCATGAGGCGCAGGTCGGGATGTCCGAACAGGCTGAAGACCCAGAGCGCGTATGCCGCCCACCAGTTGTTCTTGTCGCCGTAGAAGACGACCGTCGTGTCGCGCCCGATGCCCTTCTCGCGCATCAGCTCGGCAAAGCGCTCGGCGCTGACGTAGTCGCGGGTGATGGGGTCGTTGAGCTCGGTGTGCCAGTCGACCTTCACCGCGCCGGGGACGTGCCCCGTCTCGTAGAGGAGGATGTCCTCGTCCGATTCCACCACGACGAGGCCGGGGTCATCGAGGTGTTCCGCGAGCCAGCTGGTCGTGACCAGCGTTTCGGGATGGGCGTAATCAGCGAGCTTCGGATCGGGATCATTCGGTATAGCCACGAGCTGATGCTAGGTCATTCGGCCTGCGGCGTCCGAAGTGCCCGAGGGAGCGCGGCTAGAATCGGGTTTGTGAGCCAGGTCGTCGAGCGTGCGGACGTCGTGATCGTGGGTGGCGCCATCATCGGCTCGGCGATTGCGACCTTCCTCGCCGGAAGACCCGACTTCGACGGCAGGATCCTCGTCGTCGAGCGCGACCCCACGTTCCGCACCAGCTCGACGACGCTCTCTGCCGCCAGCATCCGGCTCCAGTTCAGCACCCCGCTGAACATTCGCATGAGCCAATTCGGCATCGGCCTGGTCAAGCACCCGGACCGATACCTCGCCGTCGACGGCGAGGCCCCCGAGCTGGATTTCGTCGAGAACGGGTACCTCTTCCTGGCGACCGATGCCGGCCGCGCCGTGCTCGAGGCCAACCATGCCACCCAGCGTGAGCTCGGCGTGGCCGTCGAGCTGCTCTCGCCGCGCGATCTCACCGCCCGCTATGCCTGGATGCGGACCGATGACCTGGCCGGCGCGTCGCTCGGCACCGCCGACGAGGGCTGGTTCGACGCGTACGCCCTCCTCCAGGGCTTTCGACGCAAGGCCCGGTCCCTGGGCGTCGAGGAGCGGATCGGTGAGGTCGTGGCGCTCGAGTGCGATGGTGACCGGGTCGTCGAGGTGCGGCTGGCCGATGGGTCGGTCATCGGGGCCGGCTGGGTGGTCAACGCCGCCGGGCCGCGTGCGGCCGGCGTCGCGGCCATGGTGGGCGTCGAGCTGCCGGTCCATCCACGCAAGCGCAACGTCTATCACTTCGATGCGCCCGTTCGCATCGGCGCAGCGCCGCTCACGATCGACCCGTCGGGGATCTACTTTCGGCCCGAGGGGGCCTCCTACCTGGCAGGCTTCTCGCCGCTCGACGGCGACGCCGACCCCGACACCCTGGACCTGCAGCTCGACCGCGGCGCCTTCGAGTCGCACGTGTGGCCCGCCCTCGCGCACCGCGTCCCGGAGTTCGACCAGGCCCGCCTGCTCGACGCCTGGGCTGGCCATTACGAGGTGAACACCCTCGACCACAACGCGATCGTCGGGCCGCATCCGCGCCTGTCGAACTTCCTCCTGGCCAATGGGTTCAGCGGTCACGGCCTGCAGCAGGCGCCGGCCGTGGGGCGGGGGATCGCCGAGTGGATCGCCACCGGCGCCTACGAGACGCTCGATCTCTCGCCGCTGGGCTACGCGCGCATCGAGCAGGGCACGCCGATCCTCGAGCGCAACGTCATCTGACCTGGGAGCGCCATCCCACCCTGGCTGCGTGGCGGGCGGGCAACGGGGCGCTTGACAGCGGCCGTCGTCGTATTGTTGAGTATATCGGTCAACAATATGAACTATGGGTTGCTCCCCTTGCATCTGCCACGCTCGCTTCTCCCGGTCATGGGCATCGTGCTCGTGGCGACCGGCTGCACCGCGCAGGCCGGCGAATCGGTTGGCCCGGCCGGCTCTGTGCCCGTCCGCCTCGGCTACTTCCCGAACGTGACCCACGCCACCGCCATCGTCGGGGTCGAGGAGGGCTTCTTCTCTGAGGCACTCGGTGAGGCTGCCACGCTGCAGCCACAGGTCTTCAACGCCGGGACCGACGCCACCGAGGCGCTCTTCTCCGGTGCGCTCGACGCGACCTACATCGGTCCGAACCCGGCCATCAACGCCTTCGCGCAGTCGAATGGCGAGGCGATCCGGATCATCGCCGGCGCGGCGTCGGGTGGCGCCTCGCTAGTCGTGAGTCATGAGATCGCCTCGGCGGCGGATCTCGTCGGACGGACGCTCGCCTCACCGTCGCTCGGCAATACACAGGACGTCGCGCTGCGCGCCTGGCTGGCCGAGCAGGGCTATCAGACCGACCTCGAGGGCGGCGGCGACGTCTCGATCCGTCCGCAGGCCAACGCGGAGGCGCTCCAGGCATTCGCCCTCGGCCAGATCGACGGCGCGTGGGTTCCCGAGCCGTGGGCCACGCGCATGGTCCAGGAGGGTGGCGGGCACGTGCTCGTCGACGAGCGCGACCTGTGGCCGGACGGGCAGTTCGTGACCACGCACCTCATCGTCGCGACGCAGTTCCTCGACGACCACCCGGACATCGTCAAGCGCCTGCTGGAGGGCCACGTCGCGGCAAATGCGTTCGTCAACGAGCACGGCGACGAGGCGCAGCAGATCGTCGCCACGGCGATCCACGACCTCACCGACGCCGACCTGCCGGAGGGAACGCTCGCCGCGGCGTGGACGAACCTGACCTTCACGGTCGACCCGATCGCCTCCTCGCTGGCGACATCGGCGGAGCACGCCACGGCGCTCGGCCTGCTCGATCCGGTCGACCTCGACGAGATCTACGCCCTCGGCCCGCTCAACGCGGTGCTCGCGGCGGCCGGCGAGCCGGAGGTGTCGCAGCCGTGAGCGCGCCCGCCATGCTTCGCGCGCTGGCTCCCGAGCCGGGTGCGTCGATCGAGTCGCGCGCAATCGAGGTCTCGGGCGTACACAAGGCCTACGGTCCGGCCGGCAGCCACGTCCTCGCGCTGTCGAACCTGTCGCTCAGCGCGGCGCGCGGTGAGTTCGTCTGCCTCGTCGGCGCCTCGGGCTGCGGCAAGAGCACGCTGTTGGGACCGCTCGCGTGCGTCGCATCCGTCACGAACGTGCCTGCGTCGGTCAGCAGCGTCGCGGGCAGCGCGCGGTGGCGCTC
>DAINOY010000182.1:0-4368 GCA_036743735.1 Chloroflexota bacterium | reverse complement strand
AGCCGCGTCCCAGACGCGCCGCAGGCGCCACTCACCGTGCCGATCTACCAGGCCAGCACGTTCGAGGTCGGCAGCGCCAGCGAGCTCGAGGAGCTGCTCGAGTTCCGGCGTCCAGGGCACTCGTACACGCGCTATTCGAATCCGACCCATGCGGCGCTCGAAGCGGCATTGGCCGAGCTCGAGGGGGCGGAGAGCGCGCACGTCACCGGCTCCGGCATGGCGGCGATCCACGGCGCGCTCGTCTCGCTGCTGCGGCCGGGTGACGAGGTCATCGCGGGCCGTGCGCTCTACGGCGGCACCTACGCGATCCTGACCGGCATGCTGGCCGATGTCGGCATCGGTCATGCCTTCGTCGACACGACCGATGCGTCGGCGGTCGAGGCCGCCATCACCGACCGCACCCGCCTGATCTGGCTCGAGACGATCTCCAATCCCACGACCGATGTCGCGGACATCGCGCTGCTCGCGGAGCTGGCCCACCGGCGCGGGCTGCTCCTCGCGATCGACAATACGTTCGCGTCGCCCTACCTGTGCAACCCGCTCGCCCTCGGCGCCGATCTCGTCGTGCACTCACTGACGAAGTACATCGGCGGGCACAGTGACCTGCTCGGTGGCGTGGTCCTCGGCAGCGCAGAGCTGGTGGGCGCCGCGCGGCATGTCGTGGTCACCGCCGGCGGGAACGCGCAGCCGCTCGAGGCCTTCCTGGCGCTGCGTGGGCTGAAGACCCTCGCCCTGCGCATGGAGCGCCACTCGCACAACGCCCTGGCGGTGGGGACGGCGCTCGAAGGCGCCGCAGGGATTGCGCGTGTGCGCTACCCCGGGCTGACGAGCCATCCGCAGCACGAGGTCGCTCGTCGCCAGCTGCGGGATGGCTGTGCCGGCGGCATGCTGGCGATCGACCTGACTGGCGGACGTGCGGCGGGCGAGCGCTTCCTGGAGCGCATCCGCGTGGCGGTCCACGCCACGAGCCTGGGCGGCGTCGAAACCCTCTGCAGCCATCCGGCGTCCTCGTCGCACCGCCAGCTCGATGACGATGGGCTGGCGCTCGCCGGCCTCACAGGCGGCACCGTGCGCATCTCGATAGGGCTGGAGGACGCGGATGACCTCATCGCGGATCTCGCCGCCGCCGCACGCCCCGACTGATCGGCCGCTCGCCGGCGGAATCGCCGCTCGCCTGGACCGCGCCAACCGGACCGCGGACCGCGTCCTGCGGATGGCCGGCGACTCGCGACTCGGGATCGCGCTGCTCATGCTCACCGGCGGCGCGAACGCGCTGGCGGCCGCCCTACCCGACGGGGCCGCGCTCCTTCGCTCGCCGCCGTACCTGGGTCTCCTCGGGGCGCTGCTGCTCAGTGGCGTCGCGTCCGCCGCCGTCCGGCTCCCCGGCGCGTGGCGAGAGTGGCGTCGCCCGAGCGGCGTCGTCGAGCGACCGGCCGATCCGCAGCAGCGCAGCGTGGACCTGCCCTCGCTGTCGGCCGTGGAGGCGACCGCGCTCCTGGGCCGCGCGGGGTACCGCACCCGGCTCGCCGGCCGCGGCGAGCGCTGGGTCGTCCACGGCGTTCGGCGTGGGTACGCGCGCCTCGCCGGCGTGCTGAGCCATCTCGCCGTCGTGGTCGTTGTGCTGGGGGTGGCGCTGGGCGGCGCGATCGCCACGGAGACGCAATTCAGCCTCATGTCCGGGGAGCAGGCGCTCCTCGGTCCGGCGCGCCCCGGCTTCACCGATGCCCTGCGGCTCGAGCGCTTCGACGCGGCGTTTGGAGCCGATGGGCGCCCGAGCCGCCTCGACACGACCGTCACGTTCCTGCGAAACGGCGCCGCGGTCGGGACGGAGGAGCTCCAGGTGAACCGGCCGGGAAGCTTCGGCGGCTACCTCGTCCACGGCTGGACATATGGCCCCGCGGTGCGCCTGCGCGTGGCAACGCTCGCCGGGCGGCCGCTGCTCGACGGCGGCGTGGCCCTGGACGGGACCGATGCCGGCCGGCCATCAGGCGCGGCGCCCGTGCCAGGCACCGACCTCGAGCTTGGCCTCTCGCTGGCCGATGCCGGCGCGAACACGCTCGCCGTCACGCTTGCAGGCGCCAGCGGGATCGGCGACTCCGCGGTGATCAGGCCGGGGGTGACGGCGCGCGTGGGACCGCTCGAGGTGACGCTGGCCGCCTTCGACGCCTACGTCACATTCCTGTCGCGGAACGACCCGGGGATGGGCCTCGTCTTCGGCGGCGCGGCGCTGCTCGTTGCGCTGCTGGCGATCGCCCTGTGGCTGCCGCGCCGTCGGGTGACGCTGCGCCCCACCGGCGAAGGGTGTCGGCTCGTCCTCGCCGCCGAGCGCTTCGACGACCCGGAGCGCGAGCTGACACGGCTGCGACGGTACCTGGCATGACCTCGGTCCTCGACCTGTGGCGCGCCGTCGACCCGGACGCGCGGCTGCTCGGCGGCACCGAGAACGCCCTGCGCGCCGCGGTCCGTGGCGTCCAGCGCACCCGCGCCGCGCCGCCCCACCTCCCTGAGCCGGTCCAGGGCGCGCTGCTCGTGGCCGACGCCGCGCTCGTCGTCGGGGCCAGCGTGGAGCCGTTGCTGGCCGGGATCCGCGAGGCCGGCCTGGCGCCGCCGGGCATCGTCGTTGGCAACGTGCAGCGCCCGTTCGAGGCCGCTCACGGGGAACCGCCGGTGATCGCCAGCGGTCGTGCACCCGCGGCACTGAGCGACGCCGCGCTCGCGTATCTCGCCGACGAAGCCGCTCATCTCGAGCGGCTGGCCCTGTCGACCCGGCTGACGGCCGCCGAGGCTGCGCTCGCGGACCCGTCGATCGCCGCAGCGGCTGGATCGGTCGCCGAGCGGATGCGGCGCGGCGTCGCGGTGTCGGTCGCCGGGAGGCTGGAGTCGCTGAATCCGCGCAGCGCCGGACGCGCGCTGGCGGCGCGGTTCGCCGCCGACCACGCGCGGCTCCTCGCCGACGCGACCGCCGTGGCGGACGCCTCCCGCCGCCTGCGCGACGGCCTGTGGGTGCTCCAGCAGCCGATCCGCGACGGGGCGGCGGTCTGGCTCTTCGACGACGTCCCCTTCGGTCGCGTCGACGCGGTCGCAGCCGAGGCGCTGGCGATCACACTCCGCGCCCTCCTGCGCCGGCCAGCCCCGCCAGCCACCGCACGGGCCGATGCGCCTGCGCCGCCACAGCCGCCACGCACCGACGACCTGCTCGGAGCCACGCTGCTCGCGGTGGCCCGGGCGAATGGCCGGGTCGCGCCGGCGGCGCGCGAGCTCGGAGTCCACCGCAACACGGTCCTCTACCGGCTGCGCGTCGCGCGCGGGGAGCGCGGCCTGGACCCGCGGCGGCCCGACGACGCACTGCGCATCCTTCGCGCCGCCGAGCGGAGCGAGTAGCGGCGCCATCGGTCTCGCTTGTGCCAACTGCACAACAAGCGGGTCACCCGCGCGCCGTCGGGTGACTCGTGGGACGGGTGGCATCGGTCTAGCCTGAGACTCCCGAACGACCCAGTGCAGAGGAGTCCGCCGCGCCATGGCCAACAAACAGCTCGACGCCGTCATGAAGGTCGCCGAGGAGCGCAACCTGCGCTTCATCAGCCTCCAGTTCTCCGACATCGTCGGCTCGGTGAAGTCAGTGCAGGTGCCGATGCACCAGCTGGAGGAGGCGGTCGAGCACGGGAAGTGGTTCGACGGCAGCTCGATCGAGGGCTTCACCCGCATCGCCGAGTCCGACATGTTCCTCAAGCCGGATCTCGCGACGTTCAGCCCGATCCCCTGGGAGCCGGGCACCAACGGGGACGGCTCGAAGCTGGCGACCGGCTCTGCACGTGTCATCTGCGACGTCTACACCCCGAACGGTGACCCGTTCCCCGGCGACCCGCGTGGGGTCCTGAAGCGGCAGCTCGAGCGCGCGAAGGCACTGGGCTTCACCTTCAACACCGGACCGGAGCTCGAGTTCTTCCTCCTCCGTCGCGAAAACGGCAGCGTGGAACCGCTGCCGCACGACGCAGCCGGCTACTTCGACCTCTCCGAGGACCTCGGGACCGAGGTCCGCAAGGAGATGATGAACGGCCTCGAGGACTTCGGGATCAAGGTCGAGACTGCCCACCACGAGGTCGCCACCGGCCAGCACGAGATCGACTTCCAGTACGCCGATGCCCTCCGCACCGCTGACAACGCGGTGACGTTCAAGACGACGTTGAAGGCGGTCGCCGCGGCGCACGGGCTGTACGCCACGTTCATGCCGAAGCCGTTCTTCGGGATCAACGGTTCGGGGATGCACACCCACATGTCGCTCTGGGACGAGAAGAAGGGTCGGAATGCGTTCGCCGACCCGAAGGACCCGTATGGGCTTTCGGAGCTGGCGCGCTCGTACATCGCCGG
>DAINOY010000181.1:0-4373 GCA_036743735.1 Chloroflexota bacterium | reverse complement strand
GGCTGGCCGAAGGCACCAGGGTCCGCGACGCCTACGGCGACGAGATCGTGTACGAGCGGCATCGGCATCGCTTCGAGGTCAACAACGCGTACCGCGACCGCATGGCTGAGGCGGGGATGCGGTTCAGCGGCGTGAGCCCTGACGGTCGCCTCGTCGAGTTCATCGAGCTCGCCGACCATCCGTGGTTCGTGGCCACTCAAGCTCATCCCGAGCTGAAGAGCCGCCCGAACCGCCCGCATCCGCTGTTCCGCGACTTCGTCGGTGCCGCGGCCACCCGCGCTGGGGTGGCGGCCGCTCACGGGGACGGCGATGTGGCCGTGAAGGTCCAGGGACGCGCATGACGATCCAGCCCGCGAATCCGGTCGCCGAGCTCGCGACGCGCAGCGTGAGCGAGCGTGACGCGATCGACGCCGCCGAGGCGAACGCCGTTGTCATCTGGCGCGGCGACCGGCTGCCGTACCGCTCGGTCCCGGAGCGCATCGCGCAGATCTCCGGCCGGGCGGCGCGCAATGCCCTTGCCGCGGCGCACCAGGAGGCGACCGAGGCGATCAATCCGCTGCGCGAGGCGTGGTACGCCGCGCGGCTGCGCGCGGCCCGCGAGATGGGGTTCGACGACCTCGTCGCCCTGCACGAGGCTGCCGCGCCGTACCGCCTGGACGAGGTCGCGGTCCAGGCGCAGGCCTTCCTCTTCGAGTCCGAGACGGTCTACTTCGCCGCGCTGCGCCGCTACCTGGCGCTCATCGACATCGAGCTCGGCGACGCGACGGAGGCTGATCTCGCCTACATCCTCCGCGGCGCCGGCTACTCGAGCTGGTTCGAGGAGCGGGACCTGCCGCAACTGACGCAACGCGTGGCGGCCGACCTGGGCACTGAGTCCTCGAGCGAACTGCCCGACGCCGGCGGGCACGTGGCCTATGCGTCGGCGCTGCGCGAGGCTGGCACGCGGATCGCGGCCGGCGACGCGTCCGCCTCCGCCGACCCGGCGGTGAACGAGGGATTCGGCGTGCTCTTCGAGCGGCTGCTCCTCGACGGGGCGTGGCTCGAGGACCGGCTTGGCGTGCCGGAATCCGAGATCCCGGTCGTCGCTGACTTCCTGGCCTTCACGGCGCTCCACGCGTTGCGTCGCCACGCGGCGCAGGTGATCTACGCGCTACGGCTGCACCGCGGCGCCGAAGCGCGCCTGGCGCGCGCCTACTACAGCGGCACGATCGGACTGATCACCGGCGCGGCGGCGCCGGAGAGCGACTATCTCGCGCGGCTCGGCGATGGGCTCGGTTTCGACAGCGCCAACGCGCTGCGCGCGTCAGATTTGGCCGGGACGCTGCGCGTGGCGCTCGAGGCGGCGCACGGACGCGACTGGTGGCGACAGCCGGCGGCGCTGCCGACACTGCGCGACGCAAGGGCTCGTGGGGCTCACGACGCTCGTGACGTGGTTGCGCATCTCGGCTACAATGCGTTGGACTGGCGCCCAGTCCTGCGCCAGGTTCGCACGCAGCTCATCGGCGAGATGAGCGGTTACGGCGGCCCGAACATCACGACGCGCGCCGGAACCCGCAAGGTCTGACCGTTTGACCGCGTCGACCCCACATCCACGGCCCGATTCCGGGCAGACGGACAATTCCCACGTCGACCTGTTCACCTGCCGCACATGCCGGCACTGGCAAACCAGCCTCTTCGAGGGGCGCGGCTGGTGCAGGCGCGACGGCACCCCGAAATTGATCGAGGCCAAGTCCTACATGAAGCACTGCTGGCAGGCAAGGCGATGAACGACGACAACCGACCACAGCGGCGCCGTCCGCGACGACGATCCGACGGTGGCGGGAACCGCCGCCAGCCGGCGCGCGCGGCGAACTACGGCGGCCGTCGCAATGCCTACGCCTCGGGTGGCTATGCATCGGTCTATGCCGGTCCCTTCCCGACCGACGACGACTACGCGGACGGGATGTCGCTCGCCGAGCTCCAGGGCAAGTCGATCGAAGAGCTGCGCGAGCTGGCGGACGAGCATGGCGTCGAGAGCGAGAACCTCGAGCACAGCGACCTCGTCCTCAAGCTCCTCGACGCGGTGCCGCTCGCTCCAGCCCAGCCACGCCAGGAGCAGAACGGCCAGCCTGGCCCGGCCGTCGGCTATCTCGAGATCGTCGACGAGGGCTTCGGGTTCCTGCGCCGCCACGGGGTGATGCCGTCGAACGACGACGTCTACGTGAGCAGCAGCCAGGTTCGCCGCTTCGGCCTGCGCACCGGCGACCACGTCACCGGGCAGACGCGGCCGCCAAAGGACCAGGAGAAGTACGCCGGCCTGCTTCGGGTCGACACCGTCAACGGCGTCGAGCCGGACGTTGCTCGGCGCCGGCCGAACTTCGATGCGCTCGTGCCGGTCTTCCCCGACGAGATGTTCAATCTCGAGACGGACCAGAAGAACCTGACGCAGCGCCTCGTCAACCTGATCAGTCCCATCGGCAAGGGGCAGCGCGGCCTGATCCTGTCGCCGGCCAAGGCCGGCAAGACGACGGTCCTCAAGCAGATCGCGGCCGGGATCACCGAGAACTACCCCGAGGTCACGCTCATGGTCGCGCTCATCGGCGAGCGGCCCGAAGAAGTGACCGACATGCAGCGCTCGGTGCAGGGCGAGATCTTCAGCTCGACCTTCGACGAGCCGACCGAGAACCACACCCGCGTGGCCGAGATGACGCTCGAGATCGCGAAGCGCCTCGTCGAGACGGGGCGTGACGTCGTCATCCTGCTCGACTCCATCACGCGACTGGCTCGGGCATACAACCTGGCGCTGCCGGCATCGGGCAAGACGCTGTCCGGTGGCGTGGACCCGGTCGCGCTCTATCCCCCCAAGCGCTTCTTCGGCGCCGCGCGGAACATCGAGAACGGCGGCTCGCTGACGATCATCGCCACCTGTCTGGTCGACACCGGCAGCCGCATGGACGACGTCATCTACGAAGAATTCAAGGGCACCGGCAACATGGAGCTGGCCCTCGACCGCAAGCTGTCCGAGAAGCGGATCTTCCCGGCCATCGACGTCCTCCGCTCAGGCACCCGCCGCGAGGAGCTGCTCCTCGACGAGAACGAGCTGCGCATGGTCTGGACCATGCGGCGCATGCTCAGCGCGCTCGGTCCGAACGAAGGGATCGAGCTGCTCATGCAGCGTCTCGGCAAGACGAAGAACAACGCCGAGTTCCTCGTCACGCTCAGCAAGTCGGTCGAGTCCTCCGAGAGCCGCTGACCCCCGGCGTCCCGCGCGCATGACCAAGTTCGCGGCTCGCGGATGGGCCGCCGTCCTGTGCGTGGCGCTGCTCCTGGCCGCCTGTGGTGCCCCGGCGCAGGTCTCGCCATCGTCCTCGCATGGACCGATGACGCCTTCCGCATCCGAGACTGCCAGCCCCGACCCGGCGCCGATCGGCGAGGTCGTGCCAGCGCCTGGGTCGGCGTCGGATCTGTACGCGCCGAATCCGGGCGCGATCACGGTGGCGATCGATCCCGGACACGGCGGCTGCCTGGACTGGGGCGTCCCGAACCCGTGGGACAACACCGTCGCCAACGCCGAGAAGACGATGGTGCTCGGCATCGCCCAGGCGCTTCGGGATCGGCTCGAAGCGGCGGGGGTCAGGGTGGTGATGACGCGCCAGGGGGACGAGGCGCTCGCGGGTGACGACTACCCGCCGCAGGGCTGCGATGGTCCGCCGTTCCGAGACGTCAACGGCGATGGATTGGCAGGCTTCGGCCCGGACCTTCCGGAGGGCACGCTGGCGCGCGACGAGCTGCAGGCGCGGATCGACCTTGCCAACCTTGCGCGCGCGGACGTGCTGCTGAGCATCCACATCAACTCGTTCGTCGAGGCCGATGGCACGCCGATCGAGATCGCGGCGACGCAGACCTTCTACACCGACGAGACGCCCTGGGGCCCGACCGCCGCGGCGGCGCTCGCGGACAAGGTCCAGGCGGGCGCCGTGGACGGTCTGTCCGCGGCTCCGTACACCCGCCAGGACCGCGGAACCGAGGCCAAGAACTTCTACATCGTGGCGCCGCCCCTCTACGAGGCGACCGCCGATCGACCCGACCCGTGGAAGCAGCCGACCCGCGGGGCCCTGATGCCGGCGGTCCTGAGCGAGGTGGGATCGATCAGCCTTGAGGAGGAGGCCGCGTACATCTCCTCGCCGCAGGGGCGCGAGGCACTCGCCGGCGGGCTCTTCGACGGCCTCGCCGCCTGGTTCGCCGAGCGCCCGCTGGCCGTCCATTGGCAGCTCGCGGCCGCGGAGGCGGTCCCGCCTGCTCAGGAGGGCGATGGGCCGCCGTTTCGTGCCCCGGACGTGGCGCCGGACGAACCGCTCCCCCTGAGCGTGACGAACAGCGGCACGCGCCCGTGG
>DAINOY010000180.1:3056-4385 GCA_036743735.1 Chloroflexota bacterium | reverse complement strand
CTTCTGGGCGGCCGTCGCCGCTGGCACCGGGACGTGGCTGGTCATGGGCTGGCTCGGGTAAGCGGCGGGCGGCGCGGGCAGGGGCACGGCCTGCGCGGCGCGCCTGCAAGCGGTGCCTGACTGGAGCGGCGCGCGTAACTCCCACGCGGCGGGGCTTGCAACAGCGAGCGGAGGGCCGTCCCCGCCGAGAGGCCGATATCTGTCATCAGCTGAGAGATATCGTTAGGTTGGTTGGAATCCTCGTCGTTAGCCCCACGTGGTGAGAGGTAGCCGGCGAGAACCGCCTGAACCCCGACTGAGTCGGCCGCCCGCGACCGCGGCAACCGCGAGGACCGCGGCAACCGCGAGGACCGCCGCCCGCGGGAGCTGCGGCTTCTTGCGTTTACCAGCCCAGCTGGTATTGCGCGCAACCCGGAGGCCCGGTGGCGGCCCTGGTCTTGTCACTCACGCTCAGCCGGAGCGAGGCGGAGCGAGGCGGAGCGGTGAAGCGCGCGATTTCGGGTCGTTCTTCCGCTTATCACCAGCCTGGCTGGTAAACGACAGAAGCGCGGCGTCAACCGCCGACCGAGAATGGCTCGCCGGGCGTGAAGCTCAGGTCGGGCCAGTCGCCCGTGACGCACACCGGCCCGTAGGTCGCCGACTCCGCCACCATCGTCCCGGTCATCTCGACGCCGTCGCCGGTGTCGTCGAAGAGGCTCGCACCCTGGATCAGCCAGTCCGGCGGCGCTTCCATGGTTTCGGGGTCCAGGTCGTCGAGGAGCGCCAGGAGCTCATCCCACGTGGCCGGCGGCTCGACGCCGGCGACCAATACGCCGCCAGGTTTGCCGGTCGTGTTCTCGAACGTCACCTGGACGACGCCACCACCGATCTCGCCGGAATTGGTCGCGGCGCAACTGGTCCCGTCCCAGGTCACGGAAAGCTGACCGCTGATCTCGAATGGCGTGACACGTGGCCCGCCACGGCGCAGCGAGCTGAGTAGCGCGGCCTCCACGGCGCGCCGGTCAGAGGCCATTGCGACACGCACGGGCCGCCCGTCCGTGACGCGGACGAGGCGACCGCTCTCCTCGGCGCCAAGCGTGGCGTCCTCCCAGGTCACGAGGCCCGGATCGGGCAGCGCCAGGGCGGCGAGCTCGTCCCACAGCTGCTGGCCCTCGCCGACCCGCCCAGGGACGCGAACGAAGAGCTCGTGGACGAGATTCGCGCCGGCGGCCGTCGTGTCAGTTGCCAGCTCGTCGATCAGCTCGCTGGTCATCGGGACGTCGTCCGTGGCGTCGAGCGGGACGAGGGCGCGGGCGTAGCCCTTCTGCATCCAGAGCCCGCCCATCACCG
>DAINOY010000180.1:0-3046 GCA_036743735.1 Chloroflexota bacterium | reverse complement strand
TGATCCTCGTTGCGACTCTGCCGCCGATTGAGCGCGGACGGGTCCGCAGCGACGTTCCACTCGAGCCCGTCCTCGGCGGCCACGTCCTCGAGGATGACGTTGCCCGGGACGTCGATCGCGCCGGCCATGGCGTGGATCCCGGCGATCCGCGCCGCAAACGCCTCGTCCGCCGCGAGGGCATCCTCGAGGTTCGTCCATGGCCCCAGGGCGACGATCATCGGGGCGCGCGGGCTTGCGCTGATCGCCTCGTCCAGCAGATCGACGGCGGTGCGTGGGGTATCGGTCTGTGCTCGTGGCGGAATCTCGATGCCCCAGCCGGTATCCGCCGCGGTGCGCCACTCGGGCGGGAAGGGGAGCGCATCACTGCCGGCGTCCTGCCGGCCGCAGGCGTACGTGATCGCTGCCGCCTCCATCTGCTCCAGGACGTAGCCGATCACGGAGCGTCCGCTCGCGCAGGTCGTCACGCCCGTGCCGGTCGGAACGATCGTCACGGCACGGACGTCGACCCGCGGATCGCGCAGCAGGGTGACCAGGGCGGCGACATCGCTGACGTCGACGTCGGTGTCGACGATGACCGGCACCGGATCCGCAGGCTGCGGCGGCGACTGGGCAGGGGCCGGCGTCGAGCCGCAGGCGATCAGGAAGGCAGGCAGGACGATCGGCAGCGCCATGCGGCGCAGGAAGGTCAGGGGGCTGAGCACGGCGGAAGGATAACGGGGGTCTCGCCAGACGTCAGGTCCGCTGCTCCCGGCGGCGCGGGTGCGGTCGTCAGCCGCCGGGGGGCGTGAAGAAGCGGTTGATCCGGTCGGTGTCGTCGGAGAAGGCCCAGCGCGCCGTCAGTTTGCCGTCGCGGATGTGATAGATCTCGGCCACGCGGTAGGTGAGCGACTGGTCGCCCATCGACGCCGTGGCCGTCAGCAGCGCAATCGTGTGGTCGTCGTTCGCCACGACATCGTGCAGGTCGGCGGTGATGCTCGCGCCGGGCGGCATGTCGGACATGCGCGCCATCAGCGCCTCGCGGCCGCGGATCGGCTCATCACGGCCGATTTCGTGCCACTCGATGTCGTCGGCCACGAACTCGAACATCGCCTCGAAGTTCTGGCTGTTCAGGCCATCGAGGACGGATCGGACAAGGGTTGCGTTCGGATGCTCTTCCACGGCTCGGGTTCTCCGCTGCAGAGGTGGGAGGCCAATCTACGTCGTCGGCTACCCGGCGCACATCCGTAGAACCACTGACCCTACAGACCGATGAATTTCGTCTCGCGACGGCGTCGCAGTACCGTCACGATCTCACGGTGCAGGAGCAGCACATGGCATACGAAGCCGATCCCCGGGTGGACGCCTACATCGACGCGCTGCCCGGCTGGCAGCAGGAGATCTGTCGCGAGGTGCGCGAGCTCGTCCATGAGGCCGACCCCGACGTCATCGAGACGATCAAGCGCACCGTGCAGCCGTACTTCGTCCTCGACGGCAATGTCTGCGCCCTGCTCGCCGCGAAGGACCACGTCAACGTCTTCCTCTACGACGGTGGGATCGTGCCCGATCCGGAGGGGATCATCACCCATGGCCACGACAACAAGACCGCTCGCCAGATCAGCATCCACGAGGGCGAGCCGATCAACGCGCCGGCGTTGAAGCGGATCTTCCAGGAGATCATCGCGAACAACCGCGCCGGCGGCTGGCGACGCCTGAAGGCTGCCCGATAGGATGGTGCGCTGCCGCGGGGCCCGCGTTTCTTGCGTTTACTACTCCTGCTGGTGGTAAACAGAAGCGGAGGCCGCGGAATGAGCGGATCGGGCCTCGTCCGAGCGTGATCGCCCGCCACGAAGGCCGAGAACACCGGCATGTTCCCGTTTATCACCAGCCATGCTGGTAAACGTCAGAAGCGCGCGCAGACAGGGCGGCGCCGGGCGACATCGGTCCATTAAGGGAGGCCGACGCTTGCCGCCGCGCAGCGACCACCGCAGAAGGACCCGACCCCGGACGGCTGAACGCGCGGCGCGAGGCCCGAATTGCGAGGTGCGCCGGTGCTAGGCTCGGCTGCATGACCGAAACGCCGGAGAGCATGCCGCTGCGCATCAGCGGGCTGGCGAAGGATTACGGGAAGGTCCAGGCAGTCCGCGGCATCGACCTCGAGGTGCGGGCCGGGGAGGTGTTCGGGTTCGTCGGGCCGAACGGCGCCGGCAAGTCGACGACGATCCGATGCGTCCTGGACCTCTTGCGACCCACAGCCGGCGAGATCCGGGTCTTCGGGCACGATCCACGCCGTGATGGAGCCCGAATCCGGGAACGCGTCGCCTACGTTCCCGGCGAGCTGCGGCTTCCGGAGCGCGTCACCGGTCGCCAGTTCCTGGGATCCATCGGCCGGCTGCGGCACGGCTTCGAGCGTGACCGGCTGGAAGAGCTGGCGGGGCGGTTCAAGCTCGACCTCGATCGGCCCATCCGCCACCTCTCGAGTGGCAACCGGCGCAAGGTCTCGGTGCTCAGCGCCTTCCTGTCCGATGCCGACCTGCTCATCCTCGACGAGCCGACCGGCGGCCTCGACCCGCTCATGCAGCACGAGTTCCTCGGCCTGGTCAGCGAGCGGCGCGCCGCAGGCGCCACCGTCTTCCTCTCCTCGCACATCCTCTCTGAGGTCCAGCGCGTGGCGGACCGCATGGCCGTGCTGCGCGCCGGAACGATCGTGGCGTCCGGCACGGTGGCCGAGGTTCGCGGCCTGGCGCGACAGCGTGTCGAGATCTGGTTCGAGACCGATGCGCCCGAATGGCTGGCCCGCCTGCCCGGGATCGGTGGCCCGATGGTCGACGGCCGTCGCTTCACCGCCGTGCTGACCGGGTCGGTCAGGCCGCTGATCGATGCGCTCGGCGGACAGCCGATCAGCTCGATGCTCATCGAGGAGCCGGATCTGGAGGAGGCTTTTTTGGGGCTCTACGAGGAGAGCGCCGCGTGACGCGCGCCTGGGAGCTCGCCGCCGTCGCGCTGCGCGGCGCGCGCCGGTCGGCGACCGTCTGGGGACTGAGCCTCGCAGCGCTTATCCTCGTCACCG
>DAINOY010000179.1:0-4386 GCA_036743735.1 Chloroflexota bacterium | reverse complement strand
CGGCCTCGTGGAGCGCGGGCGCAATGCGCCACCACGTCCGGCTCGACGACGTGATGCCATGGACGAGCAGGACCGTCGGCTCCGCCGGAACCACGGACGAGGGCCAGCTGCGCGTGGCGAGCTTCATGCGGGACGGCCCCGCAAGACCGCTGCCGTCACCCGAGCCGGGACTCGACCACCTGGCGCAGGACCGGCAGCGGGAGCGCCCCGCCATCGAGCACCGCATCGTGGAAGGCGCGGATGTCGAAACGGTCCCCCTGCCGCTCGCGCGCCTCGGCGCGCAGGCGGAGGAGCTCGAGCTGTCCCACCTTGTAGGCCAGCGCCTGGCCGGGCCAGGCGAGATATCGGTCCACCTCGTTCGCGATGTTGTTCTCGCCGAGTGCCGAGTGCTCGGTCATGAACGCGATCGCCCGATCGCGTGTCCAGCCCAGAGCATGCATCCCGGTGTCGACGACGAGGCGACCGGCACGCCACGCGTCGAACGAGGCGATCCCGAACCGGTCCAGCTCGCCCGAGTAGATGCCCATCTCGTCGGCGAGCCGCTCGCTGTAAAGGCCCCAGCCCTCGACGAAGGCGGTGGTGAGTGAATATCGCCGGAAGTCCGGCAACCGATCGAGCTCCTGGGCCAACGCGACCTGGAGGTGATGACCCGGGACCGACTCGTGGAAGGCGAGCGCTTCCGCCTCGTAGCGCGGTCGGGTGGCGGGCTCGGAGGTGTTGATCCAGTACTGGCCCGGTCGCGACCCGTCGGCCGCCGGGTCGCGGTAATAGGCGATCGTCGAGTGCGCCTCCTCGTGCGGCAGCATGCGGACCACCTCGCACGGCGCCGATGGCAGCCGCCCGAACCAGCGCGGGACGGCCGCCTCGGCCCGCCGCAGCGCCGACTCAGCCACCTCCGCGACCTCGTCGCGCGTCGCGAAATGGAGCTGCGGGTCGCTCCGCAGCGCGAGGAGCGTCTCCCGCAGGCCATGCGTTCCGAGGAGGCGCTCACCGAGCCCCACGAGCTCAGCGTCGATGCGCTCGATCTCCTCGAGCCCGATCCGATGCAGCTCCTCCGGGGCGGCCTCGATCGTCGTGTAGCCGCGCACCAGCGCCCGGTACGAGTGGGCGCCGCCGGGGATGGCGCCCAGGCCCGGGCTGCCTGCGTCGCGGGCACGAGGCAGCAGCTCAGCTCGCAGGAAGGCCGCGTACCGCCCGAAGGCGGGGAGCAGACCATCGCGGACCGATGTCTCGAGCGCCTCACGTCGCGCGGCGCTCGTCCCGTGACGCACGATGGGCCAGTCGGCCAGTGGCCGCGCCAGGAGCGCGTCGAGCTGCTCGAGGACGCGTCGCATGAGCGCGTCGACCGCGACGCGGCCGTCGGCGAGCCCACGGCGCAGGTTCGCGACGTGCGTGTCGACGTAGGCGCCCATCGCTGCCACACGCGCTGCGTAGGCATCGGCCTGCGCGTCGTCGGCCAGCGGCTGGTATGCGGGGACGTTGAGGAGCGCCACCTGCGGCCCCTCGAGCGGGTCGACCGTCATGCTCAGCAGATCGGCATCCAGGAACGCCCGGTCGGTCCGCAATGCCTCCCGGAGGGCCGCGCCGGTCACCTGGTCCGCCTCGCTCAGCACGCTGGCGTCGAGCGCGTCGACGGCGGCGGTCAGGCGATCGACCTCGCGTCGTCGGGCCTCCCGCGCCTCAGGCCGATGGTCCGGCAGCAGATGATCGCGGCGGCGGTCACCGATCGCGGTGGCGGTCAGTGGATCGGCGTCGAGGCGGAGCTCCCAGTACGCGGCAGCCAGGCCCGCCAGGTCGTCTTCGTGTGGCATCGGTCTCCCGCTGGTAGAGGTTTCTTGATCATGCGCCGATCACGACCTGCGTGGCACGTCGGTTGCGAAGGGCGGTCGGCATCGGCCCATCCGCTGCGGAGGTTGCAGATCGATGCGGATCGCCCAGATCGCGCCACTCTACGAATCGGTGCCGCCCGCTGCCTACGGTGGCACGGAGCGGGTCGTTGCCTACCTTGCCGACGAGCTCGTGCGGCAGGGTCACCAGGTGACGCTCTTCGCGAGCGGTGACTCATCGACGCGTGCCACGCTGCGGCCGGTGGTGCCGCAGTCCCTGCGCCTGGCGGAGGGCGTGGTGGATCAGATCGCGCCGCACATCGCCATGCAGGCGGCGGTCGCCCGCGAGGCGTCGCGCTTCGACGTTCTGCATTGGCATATCGACTACCTGCACTTCCCGATGAGCTCGACCCTCTCGGTTCCCAGCGTGACGACGCTGCATGGTCGGCTCGACATCCCCGAGCTCCAGGCGGTGTACGACGCGTATCCCGATGCGCGAGTCGTGTCGATCTCAGATTCGCAGCGGGTGCCGCTTCCGCAGGCCAACTGGCAGGCGACGGTGCAGCACGGCATGCCGATCGACGAGCTGACCCTCGACGAGCGCGGCGGTGACTACTTCGCCTTCCTGGGTCGCATCTCTCCCGAGAAGCGGGTCGACCGGGCGATCGAGATCGCGAGCCGGCTCGGACGGCCGCTGAAGATCGCGGCCAAGATCGATGACATCGACGCGAGCTACTTCGAACACGAGATTCGGCACCTGCTCAATGGCCATGACATCGAGTTCGTCGGCGAGGTCGCCGGCGCTGAAAAGGACGCGCTGCTCGGCGGCGCACGCGCGCTCCTCTTCCCGATCGACTGGGCCGAGCCGTTCGGCCTGGTGATGATCGAGGCGATGGCGACCGGGACACCGGTCATCGCCTTCCGCAACGGCTCGGTGCCCGAGGTCCTCGAGGATGGGGTCACCGGCCTGATCGTCGAATCCGTCGACGAGGCGGTGGCGGCCGACGCACGGATCCCGCTGCTGGATCGGCGCCGGATCCGTGCCGAGTTCGAGGCCCGCTTCAGCGCGCGACGCATGGCCGATGACTACCTCGCGCTCTACGAACGGTTGGTCGCCATCCCTGAGCCAGCTTCGCCGCCGCGTGCCGCACGATCGACCGCAGAGCCGGCGCTGACGGGCAGCGCGTAGACTGCGCGACGTGCCCGAGCTCGACGCCCTGCTGCGCTTTGCGCACGAGATCCTCGATGAGACCGATGCCATCGCCGCGCAGCTCTTCCGCGGTGAGCTGACGATCACCGCGAAGCACGACCGGACGCTCGTCACGCAGGCGGACACCGGCGTCGAGCAGCGCCTCAGGGATCGCATCGCGGCGGCCTTCCCCGGCCACGGCATCGTGGGCGAGGAGTTCGGAACCGAGCCCGGGGACGGCGAGACGCGGTGGATCATCGATCCGATCGATGGCACCCACAATTTCGTGCGCGGCATCCCGGTCTGGGCCACGCTGGTGGCGCTCGAGCGCGCAGGACAGCTCGTCATGGGCCTGGCCTCGGCGCCCGCCCTCGGGACGCGCTGGGCGGCCACGGTTGGTGGCGGCGCGCGGATGCGCACGGCGCAGGACGAGCGGCCGATCGGCGTGTCGCGCATCGCGACGATGGGTGAGGCGCAGCTCCTCGGATCGTCGCTGCGGGCCATGGATCGCGCCGGCCTGGGAGCAGGGCTGGTCCGTTCCGTGAACGCCGCGTGGCGCGACCGCGGGTTCGGCGACTTCTGGGGCTACGCGCTCGTCGCCCAGGGCGCGGCGGAGGCGATGGTGGAGGTTGGCCCCACGATCTGGGACCTCGCGGCGCCCTATGTGCTCGTGACCGAGGCCGGTGGCCGGATGACCGATCTCGAGGGTCGCCTGTCGTGGAACGGGCCCCGGGTCCTCGCCACGAACGGCCTGCTGCACGACGAGGTGCTGTCGCTGCTCGTCGCCTGACGGGAGCTCCAGCGGCGGCATGCTGGACTCGGGGTGCAAGAATGGCGCGTGCCCACCCCTGCCCGGCGGGCGGCGGGTCTCAGGACGGAGCTCCTCGTCGTCGCCGGCCTCGCACTGTTCGGCGCGCTGAGCCTCGTGGCCATCATCGGGGGCCGATTGCCCCCGGCGCAGGTCAACGAGCGGCTCGACACGGTCATCACCACCCTCGCCACGATCGTCGCTGGCGCCATCGCCTTTCTGAGCTGGGGCCGCTACCGGGTCGAGCGGCGCATGGCCGAGCTGTACCGGGCGAGCGGATTCCTGGTGCTTGCCACGGCCAACGGGATCGTCCTGGTCCTGTGGCTGGCAGGGCTCGACGGCGCTGTCGGCCTCCGGCTCGAGAATCCGGGCCAGTGGCCGCTGCTGCTCGGGATCGTCTCGCGCAGCGCCGCGGCGCTCCTGTTCGTCCTGGGCGGCGCGGCAGCGATCCGGAACGCGACGGGGTCCGGGAGCTGGAGCTTCGCGGTCTTCGTCGCCCCCGGGCTGATGCTCCTGGCGGTGGCGGGCCTCACGGCGCTGACATCGGTCGTGCCGACCCTGCT
>DAINOY010000178.1:0-4397 GCA_036743735.1 Chloroflexota bacterium | reverse complement strand
GAGGCTGATCAGCAGGTACGTGCCCATCACGAGCGCGATGACCGAGATCGGCTGCCCGGTCTGGTTCGCCATGGTGGTGCCGACCTTGAACAGGTCCGGGTAGCCCACGGCGATGGCCAGGCTCGAGTTCTTCGCGAGGTTGAGGTACTGGCTCGTGAGCGGTGGGACGATGATCCGCATCGCCTGCGGGAAGACCACCAGGCGCAACGTGTCACGGTCGGACAGGCCCAGCGCGTGCGCGGCCTCCACCTGGCCGCGGCGGACGGCCTGGATGCCGCCGCGGATCACCTCGGCGATGAACGCGGCGGTGTAGAGGACCAGGCCGACGAGGATGGCGGTGAAGGCCGTCGACAGCGCGAGACCGCCGCTGAAGTTGAACCTGCCTGCTACGGGCACGTCGAAGGTGAACGGTGGCTGGGGCAGCACCACCCACGTGACGACGGCCACGCCCAGGATCGCCACCGCGCCGACCAGTCCCGCGTGCCGGCTCAGCCAGCCACCCCCGCCCGCATGCTCGATCCGCGAGCGCTCGCGGCGGGCACCGATCGCCCGTCCGACGAGCGCCAGGACGACCGCCAGGCCCACGATCGCCAGCCAGGGCAGGAACGTGTCGGCGAAGCGCGGCGAGGGGACGAACAGGCCGCGCTGGTTCAGGAAGACGGCATTGGCGAACGAGAGGCTGTTCGCGACCGGCGGCAGCTGCACGAGGACCACGAAGTAGATGACGAAGAGCTGGAGCAGCAGCGGCGTGTTGCGGATCAGTTCGATGTAGGCGCCGACGACGCGCGACAGGAGCCAGTTCGGGGAGAGGCGCGCGACGCCCAGGACGATCCCCAGCACCGTCGCGAGGATGATGCCCACGACGCTGAGGAAGACGGTGTTGAGCACGCCCACCAGAAAGGCATGGCCGTACGTGTCGTTGGCGCTGTAGGGGACCGGACTGTCGCCGATTTCGAACCCGGCGCGCTGGGCGAGGAATCCGTAGCCGAACGTGAGGTTCCGTTCGGCCATCGCCGACATGAGGTTGTTGGCCAGGAAGCCGATGCCGATGCCGATCGCCAGCAGCACGACGACCTGCGCAACGACGCGCAGGACACGGACGTCACGCCACGGCGGCACCGCGGTCTGCTCGCGGGCTGGGAGGCTGGTCACCTCGAAGGGAAGATCAGCCCCGGAACGGACCTCGATCCGCCCCGGGGCTCAATCTGCTGGCGCTTACCGTCGCCTCACCGGTACGGCGGGGCGTAGAGCAGGCCGCCGTCGGTCCACAGTGCGTTCGGCCCGCGCTCGAGCTCGAACGGCGTGCCGGGGCCGAGATGGCGGTCGTAGATCTCGCCGTAGTTGCCCACGGCGGAGATCATCGTCACGACCCAGTCAGGCTCGAGCCCAAGGCCCTCGCCCAGCTCCGGGTTCGTGGCGCCCAGGAGCCGCTGGACGACCGGGTTCTCGTTGCTCCCGGCCTCGTCCGCGACGTTGTCCTGGGTGATGCCCTGCTCCTCCGCCTCGAAGGTCGCGAAGACGACCCACTTCACGACGTTGAACCAGGCGTCGTCACCGAGCGGCACGACCGGCCCGAGCGGCTCCTTCGACATCACCTCGTTGAGGATGACGTGGTCGTCCGGGGTGGAGAGCGCAGTGCGCTGGGCGAGCAGCTGCGACCGGTCGCTGGTGACCGCGTCGCACTGGCCGTCGTCGTAGGCCTGGTAGGTCTGCGTGTCGTCACCGAATGGGAGCGGGGTGAAATCGATCCCCTGGGCGGCGAAGACGTCGGCCAGGTTGAGCTCGGTGGTCGTTCCGGTCTGGACGCAGATCGTGGCGCCATCGAGATCGGAGAGCGACTCGATCCCGGCGTCGGCGCGGACCATCATGCCCTGGCCGTCGTAGAAGGTGGTCGGGGCGAAGAGGCCCCACGTCGCGTCGCGCGTGACGGTCCAGGTCGTGTTGCGAATGAGGACGTCGACCTCGCCGCTCTGGAGCGCGGTCGGGCGCCCATCGGCGCTCACCGGGCGGAACTCGACTGCCTCCGGATCGCCGAGCACCGCCGCGGCAATGGCGCGGCAGAAGTCGACGTCGAATCCGGCGTTCTCGCCGTTCTCGTCGACGAAGCCGAAGCCGGGCAGGCCGTCGTTGACACCGCAGATCAGCGAGCCGCGGTCCTGGACCAGCGCCAGCCGGCCCTCTGCGGGCGGCGGTGCCTGGGTCGGAGCCTCGCTCTCGGCGCCGGGCGACTCGGCGGCCTGGGACGGCGCGGCACTCTCGCTCGCCGGCGGCGGGTTGTCGCCGCAGGCGGTGACGACGAGCGCCAGCACGACGAAACAGATGGTGAGCAGGGATCGGGACATGAAACGGGTACCTCCCTCGTGGCCGTTTGGGCGTGTCCGCTGGGAAGTGCCCATCCTAAGCGAGGCGCGCAACCGCTCATCGCTCGGTTCCGCGTGCCGTCCGCGGTCGACGGCCGGATAGGGAGGGGACGGGCATGGCCGCCTCCCCCCGCAGGGAGCTGCAGCTCCCGACGGCCATACCTGCACTGCAGTACGGCGTTGATCGGTCGCAAGATCTGTACCGATGTCGTGGCGTTCGCGCACCTCGCCACGTGCCAGCATGTGGCCGCTGGATGGTCACATCGGTCCACACAAGCGCGAAATTCGCAGGCCGGCGCGGGCGAAGAAGTGGTGGAGATGAGGGGACTCGAACCCCTGACCCCCGCGATGCGAACGCGGTGCTCTCCCAGCTGAGCTACATCCCCACGGGCCGGCTGCGGAGTATAGCAAAGCGGCCCGTCAGAGCCGCTTCGGCCGCCTGAGCGGCCGCCGAGTTGTCATCTGTCCGTTCTGGCGACGTTAGGCACGCAATTTGGCCTGACGACGCCTCTGGGCGGCCGCCGAGTTGTCATCCGTCCGTTCTGGCGACGTTAGGCAAGTCACCGGACCGTCGCACGCCCCGCCCACGCTCAGATCGATACCGAATGAGCCGGAACGTCGCGGCGCGAGGCGCCTACGGTCGTCAGGACGGACAGATGACGACAAGTCCCGCAACAGCCCGTACGGTCGTCGGGACGGACAGATGACGACAAGTCCCGCGCCAAGGGGCTGACCGATGCCCTGGCGCTCCGCGGCGTGATCCTGGCGCTCGACGAGGACCAGCATCCGCCCGGCACAGGATCTCGTCGTGGTCGCGCGCGTGGTCCGGCGCGACGAGGCGACCTACCGACGCGTGCTGTGAGGCATTGCAGATAGAACATCTGTTCTAGTAGACTGACCGATGTGTCCGTTCCGTTTCGGTCCGCTCGGCCCCTCCCCGAGATCCTCGATCAGCTCCGCGACAAGGGGCTGCGCCGGGGTGTCGGACCGATGCCCGGGACACCGTCGGCTCCCGCCGTGCCCAGCGGGCAGCCGGCGCTCGACGACGCGCTGCGCACCGGCGGCTGGCCGCGCGGGTCGCTGGCGTTCCTCGACGCCAAGCCGGGAAGTGGCGCCGCCACGCTCGCCCTCGGCAGCCTGGCGGCCGCCCAGGAACGCGGCGGCATCGTGGCCTGGATCGATGGCGACGGCAGCTTCGACCCCACCACCGCGCAGCGCCTCGGCGTCCGCCTCGAGTGGCTCCTTCTCGTCCGCCCGGCGAGTGGCCCCGAAGCCGTCGAGCTGGCCGCCTGGCTGGCCCGCAGCCGCCTCATCGACGCGCTGGTGCTCGACCTCGCCCGTACCACCTCCTTGGGGGCCGGTCGCGGTCTCGAGCGACTGCCGCAGCTCCTGACCCGCGCCGGCGGCGTCGCGCTGCGCCTCGCCGGCGGCCCCACCTCCCTGCGCGACGCGGCGACGCGCAGCGCCGGGATCCGGGTCAGCCTCGAGCGCCAGGCGTGGCTGGCGGTCGGCAGCGATCTCGTCGGCCAGCGCGTGACGGCGACGGTCGATCGGCACCGATGGGCGATGCCCGGCGGCCACGCCGACCTCGACCTCTGGTTCGCCGAAGGCCGCCGCATCGATCCGGCGCTCCGGGCCGCGGCCGCTCCATCGATCCCGGTCCAGCTGCGACCTCGCGCGCGTCCAGTCCTGGAGGTCCTGAGCGCATGATCGGAGGCACAAGTCCTATGACCATTGACTCCGCACTAGAGCCTTGGTTATGGTCGGTTGACTCCATTTCCACGGAGTTCGGAGGGATCGTTGATCACCATATGCGCTCATGCGGAGCGCTGCTTCGTTCGCACCAAGCAAGCGATTGGCTTCTCGCGGACCAGGACCCAGCGCCCGCCCGTCGGCGTCGTCGGCAAGACCGAGGACTTTCCGTTCGGTCACCAGTGATTCGTAGACGGAATCAGAGGACTGCCGGCGGTTTCCAGAGCAGGGACTGGCATGGACGCATGGGCGCACTGATTCTCCTCGCAGGCCTGTGCTGCATGC
>DAINOY010000177.1:0-4430 GCA_036743735.1 Chloroflexota bacterium | reverse complement strand
GCGCTGCGCCGGACCCCGTGCCCCCGCCCATGCCGGCGGTGATGAAGATCATGTCGGCGTCCTTGAGCGCCTCGTAGATCTTCTCCGAGTCCTCCTCCGCGGCGCGCTGCCCGACACTCGGATCGGCGCCGGCACCCAGGCCGCGGGTCATCTTGTCGCCGATCCGGATCTTGTGCGGCGCGTCACTCTGGAGGAGCGCCTGCGCGTCGGTGTTCACGCTGATGAACTCGACGCCCATCATCTCCGCGCGGATCATCCGGTTGACGGCGTTGCTGCCGCCACCGCCCACGCCGATGACCTTGATGAGGGCGAAGTTCTCGGAGTCCGATCGAAGCGGCATGTCGGGTGATCCTCGTGATGAGTGCTGAGCAAACCCGAGGGCTACGACGGGTTTGACCGATTCTACCGACCGCATTGGGTCAACGTCGGAGGTTTTTCCACAATCCACGGCCGAGTTATCCACAGACCGATGGAGGAGTGTGGACCGACTGGCGCCGTGTCCCCGAATCCGTGTCTCGAATGGCGCGCATCCCGCTCAGTGGGACGACGCGACGTCCTCCGCGGGAAGGTAGCCGCCGTCGACGTGCGGCTCGGTGCCGGTCAGCGGCGGGTCGAAGACGCAGACCAGGCGCACGCCCTCATCGGTCCGCAGCCGATGGCGGTCGTGCCGGTCGAGCGCGTAGACCGTGCCAGGGGTGATGTGATGCTCCTCGCCGGTGGCGAGGTCGATGACGACCGCCGATCCGCTGATGCAGTAGCAGGCCTCGAGGTGGTGCCGATACTCGAGCGTCAGCTCCTCACCGGGCGCCACGATCGTGTCGTTGAGCGAGTAGCCCATCCCGTCCGCGGCCAGCAACAGCCTCCGGCTGTGCCAGCCGTCGCCGGCAAGGTCACGATCGGTGCCGACCAGATCGTCGACGTTGCGGACGATCATCGGTCCATCAGCTGCCGCGCCCTGGCCGGGAGCTAGCCGGGGAAGAGGCCGCGCAGCCAGTCGCCGATGCGGCCGAAGCCGCCGCCGACCGCGCTGCCGTTGCCGAACGCGATCGGCTCGGCGCCGAGATGGTTGGCGCCCCACAGCAGCAGCCCGATCGGCGTGCTGAAGGCCGGGTTGCCGAGCTGGTCCATCAGCCCCCCCACGCCCTGCGGCGATCCGATGCGCACCGGCATCTCGAGCACCTCGCGCGCGAGCTCGGTCGCGCCATCGAGACGCGCGCCACCGCCGGTCAGCACGGCGCCGGCGGGCAGCATCCCGGCGTGGCCGGAGCGCTTCACCTCGTCGCGGATCAGGCTGTAGATCTCGCTCATCCGCGCCTCGATGATCTCGCTGAGCTTGCGCCGCTGGATCGTCTGGCCGCCGCCGTCGCCGAGGACCGCGACGTTGATCAGCTCCTCCGGCGCCACGTCGGCGAGGTTCGCGCTGCCGTGCTTCTTCTTGATCTCCTCGGCCAGGTTGAGGCTCGTTCGCAGTCCGATCGCGACGTCGTTCGTGACGTTGATGCCGCCGACGGGGAGGACGGCGCTGTGGTAGATGGCGCCGTCGACGAAGATCGCGATGTCGGTCGTGCCCCCGCCGATGTCGGCGACGAGCACGCCGAGCTCCTTCTCGGTATCGGTCAGCGTCGCCTCCGCCGCGGCGAGCGAGCTGATGACGAGCTCGTCGATCTGGACGTTTGCGCCGGTGATGCACTTCGTCAGGTTCTGGATGCTCGTCGCTGCGCCGGCCACGATGTGGGTCTCGACCTCGAGGCGCACGGCGCTCATGCCGAGCGGGTCCTTGATCCCCTCCTGGCCGTCGACGATGTAGCCGCGCGGCAGGACATGCAGCATCTCGCGGTTCGAGGGCACGCTCACCGCCTTGGCCGCGTCGGTTGCGCGGGCGACGTCCTCTCGGCCAACCTCGCGCTTGTGGCCCGAGACCGCCACCACGCCGCGGCTGTTCTGGCTGCTGATGTGGCTGCCGCCGACGGCGACGAAGGCCGAGCCGATCTTGTAGCCGGAGAGGCGTTCGGCCTTCTCGACGCTCGAGGCGATCGAGTGAATGGTCTGGTCGATGTTCGCGACCATGCCCTTCTTCATCCCGACCGACTCGGCGATGCCGTAGCCGATGATGTTCACGTCACCGGTGCGGCTCACCTCACCGATGAGCGTCGTCACCTTGGTCGTGCCGGCGTCGATGCCGACGAGGACCGATTCCCTGTCCAAGTTGCCTCCGTGATCGGCCGCGCGAGCGCGGAACCTTCGTTCGAGCCTACAGGAAGTGGCGCCGAATGAGCGCCACGTTTTGGAAGATGCGCAGCCCGAAGGCGAAGAGCGCGACGAGGTAGAGGTCGATCCCCAGCCGGTCGCCGACGAAGGTCAGCGCAACGGCGACGAGGGCGTTCGTCACGAAGCCCGAGAGGAAGACCCGGTTGTCGTAGTGCCCGTCGAGCTCGGCGCGGATTGCGCCGAGCACCGAATCGAGCCCGGCCAGGATGCCGACCGCCGAATAGCGTGCCAGGTCCGGGCTGACGTTGACGTTGAGCACCAGCCCGAGGGCGACGCCCAGCGCAAGGCCGATGAGTGGGAGCCACATGAAGGAGCGCCTCGATGGCGTGTCGTTCGCGAGGTCGGATGGTCGGACCGAAGCCGCAGGCCCTACCGCGGCCGCCAATATACCCTCCCCGGATTCCGGACATCCAGCCAGCCGATGGTCGTCTCCGGCTCCTCGGCGAAGAGCGTCCGCACCCCGCCGACCTGGCGCTCGATGAGCGCCATCGCGTCCTGGGTCACTTCTGGATCCATGCCGTACAGGCCGAACGCGGCGCTCCACGCCGGATCAGCCGAGTCGAGGACGAAGCCGTTTTCGTCGTCGATGCGAACGGTGAGGTGGCTCGTCGTCGATCCGAGCGCAGCCGGCTCCACCGTCGCGAGGCGCCGGGCGATGGCGAGCTCGCCAGGCGCCAGCCGGTCACCGACGGTGAGGTTGCGGCTCTCGGGTCGCTCGTCGTCGACGAAGGGCAGCGCCGCGAGCGGCTCGTCAAGCGCCGTGTCGCGCGCGACCTGGCCAATGATCGTTCCGTCCTGCGCGGCCACCAGCTGTACGGCCCGCGTCCGCCACACCAGCGCCGGCGCCTCCTCCTCGAGCGTGATCGAGATGCGGCCCGGCAGGCGCACGTCGACCTGTGCCGCGGCGACCGCCGGCAAGGCCTCGACCTGGCGGCGCAGGGCCTCGGAGTCGACGAGGAGCGTGTTCTGGCCCCGGGCGTCGGCCGTCTCGGCGACGAGATCGCCCTCCGCGGCGAGCGCCCGACCATGCCATTCGACCTCGGTGATGCGCAGCCAGGGGCCGTCGAGGAGGAAGACGAAGCCCGCCACGAGCCCTACCGCGAGCAGGCCTGCCAGGATGCGCGCGCCGCTCGGCAGCCGGCGGCCGACACGATGGCGCAGCGGCTCGGACGGCCTGCGTGCCTGGGCCCCGCGGCGCGGCCGCGCGGCGCGGCGCGGAGCCGCGTGGCGCGGGCTCATGCCGGCGGCTCCACGTCGTCGTGACGCTCGCGCCACGCCTCCAGGCCCAGCTCGATGAGGCGAGCGATGAGCTCGGGGAAGGCGAGGCCGGCAAGCTCCGCCTGCTTCGGGAACATGCTGGTGGTGGTGAACCCTGGCAGCGTGTTCATCTCCGACAGGTACACGGCTCCCTGCCGGACGAGGAAGTCGACCCGCGCGAAGCCACGGCAGTCGACCGCCCGGTAGGCGCGCAGCGCCAGTTCGCGGACCCGGCGTGCCAGCGTGGCGTCGACCTCGGCGCGCGGCACGACGTCGGCGAGGCCGTCGACGTACTTCGACTCGTAGTCGTACCACTCGTTGTGGCTGCGCACCTCACCCGGCTCGAAGACGATCGGTTCGTCGTTGCCGATGACGCCACACTCGAGCTCCCGCGCGCCTTCCACGTAGGCTTCGACGATCACCTTGCTGTCGTAGCGGAACGCCTCCTCGAGGGCGTCGGGCACCTCGTCGGGACCGTGGACGAGCGACATCCCGACGCTGCTGCCGAGCCGCGCCGGCTTCACGACGCAGCGTGCGAAGCGCGCCGCGATCGCCGCGGCGATCGCGGCGCCATCGGTCTGCCAGGCCGACCGCTGGAACCACAGGTAGTCAACGACCGGGATGTCATGGCCGCGCATGAGGTCCTTGAAGACGACCTTGTCCATGGCGAGCGCGCTGGCCAGCACTCCCGCGCCGATGTACGGGATCCCGGCCAGCTCGAGGAAGCCCTGCAGCGTGCCGTCCTCGCCGAACGGGCCGTGTGCCACGAGAAAGGCGACATCGATCGTCTCCGACAGGCCGCGGATCGCGGCACGGGCCACCACCGGCGCCTCGCCGACGACTGGCTGCGCGGCCACGAGCGTCGCGTGGCGCTGCGCTGACGACGAGGCGCCGACCGTGGCGCT
>DAINOY010000176.1:0-4441 GCA_036743735.1 Chloroflexota bacterium | reverse complement strand
CGAGGGCGACCAGGTGCTCGGCGTCGGGTGGGAGGTGAACAGCGCAGAACCGATCGCATGGCGCATGACAGTCAGCGGCTGGCGCCCCGCGGTCCCCCCACCGAGCGAGATGGGCGGGGTCCCGTTCTTCGTCGCCAGCGACGCCAGCTCCGCGGTCGTGGTCGGCTACCGCCCGACGCTGGAGGGGGTCAACCCGGTGATCTGGCGCCTGAAGGACCAGAGATGGACGCCGGAAGCCGAGCCGGTGGTGCAGATCGCTCCGGACGCAGCCGAGCGCGGGTGCCCGCCGCTGCCCACCGATGCACTCAATCTGCTCACCGTGGACGCGCCGGCGGCCGTCCGCTGCCACGGCGCGGCCGAAACGACGGTGCGCGCGTTCGTCGCGGACTGTCCCGACTGTTTCGGTGGCGTGCCGGAAGACGTCTACGAGCCGCGCTGGCTGGCCGACTACGCCGCCCCGTCGCTGCTCATCTCTCCCCTGGAGAACGGGCAGTGGGGCGGGTCATCGCTGGCGATCCACCCCTCGCTGACGTACGACGCTGACTGGATCGGCCACGAAGTCGAGCTCACCGGCCACTTCGACGATCCGGCTTCCGCGGATTGCCGCTGGCTTCCCGCTGCCCACTCGGCGCCGTGGCGCATCGTGCCGGCCGAGACGGTCAATGCGTGCCGGCTGCGCTTCGTCGTCACCGCCGTGACCCCCCTCGACTGATCGCTGCGACGGTCGCAGCAGGCTGCTAGGGTTGCGCCGCCAGCAATCCCGCTTCCCGGTGGCCCAGCCTCGCCCATGACCGAACAGGATCCGCACGTCGCCCGCGGCCTTGAGGCTGTCCACTTCGCGGCGAGCCGCCGACGCTTCCTCAAGCGCCTCGGTCTCGGGCTCGGCGCGGTGGCGTTCGAGGCCGCCGGCGGGACGCTCCTGCGGGCGACGCTGGGCGAGCGCATCGGCGCGCCCCAGACGGCGGCCGCCGCGGAGGCGCGGCGACTGGCAGCGGTCGGCAAACGCGCGGGCCTGCCCGCCGTGATCGGCGTCGAGCGGCTCGCACCCGCGCCGATGCCAGCGCGCAAGCCGCAGCCGGGACAGCCGGCCAGCTTCCGCCCGGAGTTGCGGCAGCGCATCGCGCAGATGCTCCTCGTGGGCTTTCGCGGCACATCGGTGGACGCCTCGTCGCCGATCGTCGCCGACATCGCCCAACGCTCACTCGGCGGCGTCGTGTTGTTCGACGGCCGCAACATCACCTCGCCAACCCAGCTCGCCAACCTCACCGCCACGCTGCAGTCGGCGTCGCAGGCCTCGACCGTCGCCGCGAAGCTCATCGTGGCCGCCGACGAGGAAGGCGGCAACGTCGCGCGGCTCAACCCGAGAAACGGCTTCCCGGGGACCTACTCGGCGGCGACCCTGGGCGCGCGCAACGATGCGGCCTTCACGCAGGCGCAGGGCACCGCCATCGCCCAGACGCTGGCATCGGTCGGGGTGAACCTGAACCTGGCGCCGGTGGTCGACCTCAACCTGAACCGGGCGAATCGGGCGATCGGTGGGAACGGGCGCAGCTTTTCCGGGGACGCCAACATCGCCGCCGCGCAGGCGGCGGCATTCATCACCGGGCACCACGCGGTCGGCGTGCGCACGGTGCTGAAGCACTTCCCGGGGCAGGGCAGCGCCGGCGGCGACACGCACGTCGGCTTCGTCGACGTCACCCCGAACTGGACCGACTACGAGCTCCAGCCCTTCGTCAGCCTCATGGGCCAGGGCCTCGTCGACGCGATCATGACCGGCCACATCTTCAACGCGCGACTCGACCCGGTCTATCCGGCCACGCTGTCGTACGCCACGATCACCGGGCTGCTGCGCGAGCAGCTCAGCTACGGCGGCGTGGTCGTGAGCGACGACCTGAACATGGCCGCGATCCGCCTGCGGTACCGATACGAGGATGTGCTGGCCCTGGCAATCGGCGCCGGGGTCGACCTGCTGACCATCGCCGAACCGTCGAGCACCGACCTCGTCACGCGGACGATCGACATCATCGAGGCCCACGTGGCCAACGGAGCGCTGACGGAGGCGCGGATCGATGCCTCGTACGACCGGATCGTGGCGCTGAAAAGCCTCCTGCCAGGCGGCTGAGCCGTGCGAAATCGTCGCGCAGCGGATCAGCCATGCGTGGCAGAATCGCGCGCAGCCTTGACCGGGGTACGCCAAACGACGTAGTCACGGCGGGATACTTTGCGGATGGGAGCGCGGCGAGTATCGGCCTAGCCTGATCACCAGCATCATCACCTGCACGAGGATCCCTCCCCATGGCCCTTCTCCCGCGTGCGCACGATGACGCTCCGGTCACGCCGATCGCCGATCTCGAGCTCGGCATCGCCGTCGCCCTGCTGGGCGCCATCATCCTCATCGCCACCATCATCGTCCCGGCCCTCGCCTGAGACACCGCGACGCGCGAGCGCCCTCCGGCCCACCGCCCTGAGCGGAGGCCGCGAGGGCGCTTCTGATTTCTCCTTCCCGGTCCGGCGTCGGGTATCCTTGGCGACCGGAATCGTCTCCACCGACCCGGATGGCTCCGAGCCGGCGCGCACTCCTCGGGGTCGATCGACCCGTCCCGACCCGAGGAGCTCCGCATGGCGCACGACTCCGCCCTCATCGCCACGATCGCGATCGGGCTCTCGGCCGCGTTCGTCGTCGGGTTCGGAGCGCGGCGTCTGGGACTGCCGCCGATCGTGGGCTACCTGCTCGCCGGCGTCCTCATCGGTCCGTTCACGCCGGGGCTGATCGCCGACGCCGAGATCGCGACGGAGCTCGCGGAGATCGGGGTGATCCTGCTCATGTTCGGGGTGGGCCTCCATTTCAGCGTACGGGACCTGCTCGCCGTCCGACGTGTGGCCATCCCTGGTGCCATCGTGCAGAGCACGGTCTCGACCCTGCTCGGCATCGCACTGGCCCTCGCCCTGGGCTGGGGCCTCGCCGCCGGCATCGTGCTCGGACTGGCGGTCTCGGTCGCCAGCACGGTCGTGCTGCTGCGGGCGCTCGGGCAACGCGGCGCGCTCGAATCGGTGCATGGGCGCGTCGCCGTGGGCTGGCTCATCGTCGAGGACATCTTCACGGTCCTCGTCCTGGTGCTGCTGCCGACCCTGCCCCTGCTCCTCGGCACCGAGGCCGGTGACCTCGGCAGCTCCCTCGGCGCGCTCGGCGCGGCGGTCGGGAAGGCGGCGATTTTGGCGCTGCTCGTCTTCGTCATCGGCACCCGCGCGGTGCCGTGGGTCCTCTTCCAGGTGGCCCGGGACGGCAGCCGCGAGATGTTCACGCTGTCGGTGCTGGCCGTGGCCCTGGGGATCGCCTTCGCCTCCTACGCCGTCTTCGGCGTGTCGCTGGCGCTCGGCGCATTCCTGGCGGGTGCGATCGTGGGCGAGACCGATCTCAGTCACCGGGTGGCGGCCGATGCCCTCCCGCTGCGCGACGCCTTCTCGGTGCTCTTCTTCGTCTCGGTCGGCATGCTGCTCGACCCCGCGGTCCTGATCGCCAACCCGCTCACCGTCCTCGGCGTCGTGCTCCTCGTCGTGATCGGCAAGTCGCTCGCCGCGGTCGCCATCGTCGCCGCGCTCGGCTATCCGCTGCGGACCGGGCTCACCGTCGGCGCCGGTCTGGCGCAGATCGGCGAGTTCAGCTTCATCCTGGCCACGGCCGGCGTCGCCGAGCGGCTGTTGCCAATCGAGGCGTTCCAGCTCGTGGTGGCGGGCGCGCTCGTCACGATCACCCTCAACCCGCTGATGTTCGCGCTCGTCGATCCGCTCGACGCCTGGATCCGCCGCCATCCGCGTCTGCGCGAGCTCCTCGACCGTGGCGCCGCCGATCTCGCCACGCGCGGGCCGCGCAGAGAGCCGCTTCGCGGTCACGCGATCGTCGTCGGCTACGGACGCATCGGGCGCACGGTGGCGCGAGCGCTCGAGGGCCGCAACTTCCCGTATCTCGTCCTGGAGGAGGACCGCAGAGCGGTCGAGAACCTCCGCGCCCGGGGCGTCGATGCGCTCTACGGCGACGTCACCGATGACGGGCTGCTCGAGCACGCCGGCGTGGCCGCCGCGCGCGTGCTCGTGCTCACCACCGCCGATCCGCCGGGCACGGCCTTCGCCGCCAAGCACGCCCGCGCCGCCAACCCGCGCATCGAGGTCGTCGCGCGCGTCGAGAGCGGCGAGGAGGCGAGCCGGCTGCGGAACATCGGCCACGTGCAGGCGGTCGAAGGGGAGCGCGAGGTGGGGGTGCAGCTCGCGCGCTATACGCTGCGTCGCTTCGGCGTGGCGGCGAACGAGGTGGAGATCATCGCCCAGGGCCTGCGCCGCCGTTCTGACGCACCAGCTTCACCGATTGCGCGGCCAGATAGTCCTCCGTAAATGCAGCCACGGAGAAGCTCTTTTCACGCGCATCGCGGCTGGCGAGCCAGCCATC
>DAINOY010000175.1:0-4462 GCA_036743735.1 Chloroflexota bacterium | reverse complement strand
GGTGCCGGCGGGCGACCGCTACGCCTGGGACGACGCGTCAACCTACGTCGCCCGGCCGCCGTTCTTCGACGGTATCGGTCCGGACCCTGCGCCCGTTGCCGACATCTCCGGCGCGCGGGTGCTCGCCATGCTGGGCGACAGCGTGACGACCGACCACATCAGCCCCGCGGGGTCCATCGCTCGCAGCTCGCCGGCTGCGGCGTGGCTCATGGAGCGCGGCGTCGAGCCACGCTCGTTCAACAGTTACGGGTCGCGGCGCGGACACCATGACGTGATGATGCGCGGCACCTTCGCAAACATCCGGCTGCGCAACCTCCTCACGCCGGACGCCGAGGGGAACGTCACCGAGCACCTGCCGAGCGGGGAGCGGATGAGCATCTTCGACGCCGCCATGCGCTATGCCGAGGAGGCGACGCCACTCGTCGTGCTGGCCGGCAAGGAGTACGGCTCCGGGTCGTCGCGCGACTGGGCGGCGAAAGGGCCCCTGCTGCAGGGCGTGCGCGCGGTGATCGCCGAATCGTACGAGCGGATCCATCGGTCGAACCTGGTCGGGATGGGGATCCTGCCGCTGCAGTACCTGCCCGGAGAGAGCGCGCAGTCGCTCGGCCTCACGGGACGGGAGACGCTCGCGATCGAGGGCCTGGCTGACGCCATGCGCCCGCACGCCGAGATCAGCGTCGTGGCCCGTGGCGAGGATGGATCGCAGCGAACCTTCCGGGTGCTTTCGCGGCTGGACGGCCAGATCGACGTCGAGTACTACCGCAACGGCGGCGTCCTCCAGACCGTGCTGCGGCGCCTCGCGGCGAGCTGAATCAGCCGCGGGCCGTCGACGTTGACGACGGCGCGGCCCTGTTCCGTGCGGACGAGTCGGCGCCCGGCGGGTCAACCGCATCCGGGTTGTCGGCCAGGCAATGGTCGGGATTCACGTCACGTGCGCATGACGCGCGAATCGAGGCGGAATACTCCGCGGTGGTGGCCTGCCGAGCGGTCCAATGCGCGTCGCACATTGCATTGAGCGTGTTCGCGCCCCCGTCTGACGACTTCGACCCGCGTAACGCGCACCGGGCATGAATTCGGTCTCCCCGCGCAAAGGGACGTTCCGACCGCCAGGCGCCGCAGACCGCCGTGGCACCGTGTCCACATCCCGCGCTTCGAGCGAGGCGACGTCCACAGGCGACCCACCACGCGATGCGGCGCCGGTCGTTGCCGGAGGCAGGACCATCGGTCTAGACTCACGCGGCACTGTTGAATGCCGTTGCACGCCTGGAGTGCCCACGTGACCGTCACCTCCGTCGACGACCTGCGCGCCAAGATCCGCGAGGTACCCGACTTCCCGAAGCCGGGAATCCTGTTCTACGACATCACCACGCTCCTCAAGGACCCGGTGGCATTCCGTGCCGTGGTGGACCAGATGGCGGAGCAGGTCGCCGGCACGCAGGTGGACGTGGTGGTCGGGATGGAATCGCGCGGGTTCATCTTCAGCGCGCCGCTGGCCTACAAGCTGAACGCCGGGTTCGTCCCGGTGCGCAAGCTCGGGAAGCTGCCGGCCGAGACGATCGAGGTCGAGTACGCGCTCGAGTACGGCACCGCCACGCTTGAGATCCATCGCGACGCGATCCAGGAGGGCCAGCGGGTCCTGATCGTGGACGACCTGCTCGCCACGGGCGGGACGGTCATGGGCACGATCGAGCTCGTGCGCCGGCTCGGCGGTGAGATCGCCGGCCTGTCGTTCATGGTGGAGCTCACCGCGCTGCACGGGCGCGACAAGCTCGGCGAGTTCGACATCCACAGCCTCCTCAGCTACTGACGGCAGGCGGCCGCTCGATCGCGCATGGCCATTGCCGAGTCGCTCGAGGTGCGGGCGCGATCAGTCGCTGACCGGGACGAGCTCGCCGCCTTTCTCGGGACTGATCGACGCTACGCCGCCTACGCGCTGGGGGATCTCGACGGCCCGAACCGCTCGCGCGTGGCCTGGGGCATGGCCTACGACCGCGGCGGCACCCCGATCGCGCTGGGGATGCATCACGAGGGGCTCGTTCCGCAGCCGCTCTTCCTGATGGGCGAGCCCGAGGGCTGCCGCGCCATCCTGGCCTCCGTCCTCCGGCCGCGCGACGCCTACTTCCAGGCGACCCCCGAGCTCCGTGAGGCGATGCACGAGCACTACGAGCTCGATGCGCCACTGGCGATGCTGCGCATGGTGACCGATGGCGCCGCGTTCCGGCCGTTCGCCGGCCCCGCCGAACGCCTGGGACCGGCCGATACCGACGACCTCAACCGGCTCTACCAGCTCGGATTCCGAACCGGCTTCCCGCCCACGATCTTCGACGAGGGCATCTACTACGGGGTCCGGGTCCGTGGGCGGCTCGTGAGTGCCGCCGGCACGCATGCCATCAACGTCCGCGAGGGGATCGCTGTGGTGGGCAACGTGATGACCCACATCGACTACCGGGGCCACGACTTCGCGAAGATGGTGACGAGCGCGGTGACCGCCGAGCTGCTGTCCCGCGCCGGCGACGTGGCCCTCAACGTGCACGCCGACAACGCCCCCGCCATCGCCGCCTACCGGCGGCTCGGCTTCACGACCCACTGCCGGCTCATCGAGCAGCTGGGCCGGCGACGCTCCGGTGGCTGGGGGCTCATCCGACCGATACGAGAGGCAATTCGACTGACGTGGCCACGCGAACCGAAGTGAAGATGGCGGACGTCGCGGACATCGGCCTGGCCGATGGCGGCGCGCTGAAGATCGAGTGGGCGGATCGGCAGATGCCGGTGCTGGCGGGCATCCGCGAGCGATTCGCGCGTGAGCGCCCGCTCGAGGGCTGGCGCATCAGCGCATGCCTGCACGTCACCTCGGAGACCGCGAACCTCGTCATCGCCCTCAAGGCCGGCGGGGCCGATGTCGTCCTCTGCAGCAGCAATCCGCTGTCGACCCAGGACGACGTGGCCGCCTCGCTCGTCGTGCACCACGAGATTCCGGTGTACGCGATCAAGGGCGAGGACCGCGACAGCTACTACGCGCACATCGCCGCGGCGCTCGACCATCATCCCCAGGTCACCATGGACGACGGCGCGGACCTCGTGAACGAGCTGCACACCCGCCGCACGGAGCTGCTCGACGAGGTGATCGGCGGGACCGAAGAGACGACGACCGGCGTGATCCGCATGCGCGCGATGGCGAATGCCGGGAAGCTGCGCTACCCGGTCGTCGCGGTCAACGAGGCGCTGACCAAGCACCTTTTCGATAACCGCTACGGGACCGGTCAGAGCGCCATCGACGGCATCCTGCGCGCCACGAACGTGCTGTTCGCCGGCAAGAACGTCGTCGTGGGTGGGTACGGCTGGGTCGGCAAGGGGATCGCCTCGCGAGCGCACGGCATGGGCGGCAACGTCATCGTGGTGGAGGTCGACCCGATCCGCGGCCTGGAGGCAGCGATGGACGGCTATCGGGTCATGAACGCCGCGGCGGCCGCGGCGGAGGGCGACATCTTCATCAGTGCCACCGGCAACCTCAACGTCTTCGGCGCGCCGCACTTCGGGCTGATGCGCGACGGCGCGATGCTGGCCAATGCCGGCCATTTCAATGACGAGTTCGAGCTCGACGCCCTCGAGTCGCAGGCCGCTTCCAGCCGCGAGGTGCGGCCCTTCACTCGCGAGTACCTCATGCCCGACGGGCGGCGTATCTACGTCCTGGCCGATGGGCGCCTCGTCAATCTCGGCGCCGCCGAGGGGCACCCGAGCCTGGTGATGGACATGAGCTTCGCGAACCAGGCGCTGGGGCTGGAATGGCTGCGCGCCCACGCCTCGGAGCTCGAGCCGAAGGTCTACGGCATTCCCGAGGAGATCGACCGCCAGGTGGCCCGCCTCAAGCTCGCGAGCATGGGGATCCAGATGGACCCGATGACGCCGGAGCAGGAGGCGTACGCCAACTCCTGGGAATCCGGCACCTGACCGTATCGCGGCGCGTGATTCCGCTGGGCGACTCAGGCTGCGCACCGATCAGGCCACCGGCGCGCTCTGAATCCACTGGGAGGTTCAGGCGACACCACCGAGAGCCGTTTCGCGCGCTCTGAACCAGCCAGTCGAATCGGGCGTAGAGACTGGTGCATGGACGTCGTGTCTTCCGGCCCGGGGATCGTCATGGTCCTCGACTGCGCCGACGGAGCGCGGCTCGCCGAGTTCTGGAGCGCCGCGCTGAACTTCCCGATCACGCGCCAGGTCGACCAGTTCACCATCCTTCGACCCGCGGATGACGCCGATCCGCGGCCGCAGCTGATCCTCCAGCAGGTTCCCGAGCCGAAGGCCACGAAGAACCGGATGCACATGGACCTCCACGTCGCCGACGTGGAGGCGGAGATCGGTCGGTTCATTGCGCTCGGCGCACGGAAGATCCAGGAGCGCCCGAACTGCCTGGGCGACTACTGCTGGTTCCTGCTCGCCGACCCGGAGGGCAACGAGTTCTGCC
>DAINOY010000174.1:0-4521 GCA_036743735.1 Chloroflexota bacterium | reverse complement strand
TGGCGATCACCTCGTCGAGGTTGTCGAGCGCGATCTTCAGGCCTTCCAGGATGTGCGCGCGTTCCTGCGCGCGCGCCAGGTCGAACTCGGTGCGCCGCCGAATCACGTCGCGGCGGTAGGTGATGTAGTGCTGGAGCATGCTCTTGAGGCCCAGCGTCAGTGGCTGACCATCGACGAGGGCCAGCATGTTGGCGCTGAAGCTGGTCTGGAGCTGCGTGCTTGAAAAGCTGCTGCATGACGGTATGCGGCGAGCCGTCGCGCTTCACTTCCACGACGATTCGCATCCCATCCCTGTCGCTTTCGTCGCGAATGTCGCTTACGTCGGTGATGCGCTTCGACCCGACCAGGTCGGCCATCTTCTCGATGAGCGTCGTCTTGTTGACCTGGTACGGCAGCTCGGTGATGACGACACCCATCCGCCCGGAGCGGATCTCCTCGAACGCGACCTGGCCCCGGATGATGACCCGGCCGCGCCCTGTGGCGTACATGTGCCGGATCGCGTCGACCCGCTCCTTTTCGCCGGTGATGCTGTTGCGCTGGTCCTCGTAGCGGAAGATCGTGCCGCCCGTCGGGAAGTCCGGCCCGGTGACGATCTCGCACAGCCGGTCGACGCTGATGTCGGGGTCGTCGATCAGCGCATCGATGGCGTTGCAGATCTCGGTGAGGTTGTGCGGCGGGATGTTCGTCGCCATGCCGACCGCGATTCCGGTCGAGCCGTTGACGAGCAGGTTCGGGAGGCGGGCCGGCAGGACGACCGGCTGGCGGAAGGAACCGTCGAAGTTATCGCGGAAATCAACAGTGTTTTTATCGATGTCGAAGAGCAGTTCCTCGGCGATCGCCGAGAGGCGCGCCTCGGTGTAGCGCATCGCGGCCGGCGGATCGCCGTCGACCGAGCCGAAGTTGCCCTGCCCGTCGACGAGCGGGTAGCGCAGGCTGAAGTCCTGCGCCATGCGCACCAGCGTGTCGTAGAGGGCGACGTCGCCGTGGGGGTGGTACTTCGCCATGGCCTCGCCCACGATGCCGGCGCACTTGCGATAGGCCGATGTCGACCGCAGCCCCATCTCGTGCATCGAGTACAGGATTCGCCGATGCACCGGCTTCAGGCCGTCGCGCACGTCGGGCAGTGCGCGCGCGACGATGACGCTCATGGCGTAGTCGATGTACGCCGTGCGCATCTCGTCCTCGATCGAGACCGGCCGGATGTTGCCGGTCCGTTCCATCTCCATGGGTGGTCTGCCTTACCTCGCCGTTGCTCTGCTGCTCATTCGCCGCGCGTCCCGGCGATCGGAGTCCTGCTGCCGTCCGCGGCGGTGACGCCGTAGCGGTCCTTCAGGGCCGCCTTCTGGCTCGGGGTCGCGCCGAGGTAGCGACCCGATCCCTCGGCGATCAGCCGCCCGTCGGAGGTGCGCACCTCTCCGGTCACGGTGTAGATCCGGCCGCCGGTCGGTGACCCGACCCTCCGCCACGAGTCGCTCGCCCGGGCTCGCCGGCGACCGGTACCGCACGCTCATCTCCGCAGTGACAGCCCACGAGTCGAAGCTGGATGGCGCCCAGGCCATCACCTCGTCGAGGAGCGTGGCCACGATCCCGCCGTGGATCTTGTCGCTCCAGCCCACGAAGTCATCGCCGGCGATCCACTCGGTCCGTGCGCGGGCTTCGCCGAGCTCGATCTCGAGGCGCATTCCCGAGGGGTTGGTGGCACCGCACGCGAAGCAATGGTGATCGGCGAACGCGTAGCGGCGACCGTCCGCGGCCTCGATGCCGCGGCTCGTACCCAGGATCGGCTCATCGCCGGTCGCCGTCGCGCCGCTCACCAGCCGTCCTCGTCCTCGTACGTACCGTAGCCCTCGTCATCGTTGCGTCTGAGGCAATGGTCCGCGATCGTGAGCGCGAAGGCGTGGCTCACCGCGTACCCGTCGCGCAGGAGATTCACGGCGTCGCGGCGCTCGCCCACGCCGTTCGACTCGAGGAGCTCGCACCACTCGTCGATGGTGCGGCCCGTCTTGCTCGCCACCTGGCGGATGTCTGCGGAATGTCGCGATGGCATCGGTCTCGTCTCGTGCGTGCTCTCGTTCGTCGGATCGTCAGATGTCGAGGTTGCGGACCTTGCGCGCCTCGCCTCGGATGAAGTCGCGACGTGGCTCGACCCGCTCGCCCATGAGGGTGCTGAAGATCTCGTCCGCCTCGGCGGCATCGGTGATGTCGACGCGCAGCAGGGTGCGGGTGTCGGGGTTCATCGTCGTCTCCCACAGCTGGTCGGCGTTCATCTCGCCCAGGCCCTTGAAGCGCTGAACCGTGATGTTCTTCGTCCGCCCCTCGCGCGAGAGCTCCTTGATCGCGACGTCGCGTTCCTTCTCGTCCTTGGCGTAGCGCGTGACCTTGCCGGTGCTGACGCGGTAGAGGGGCGGCTGGCACAGGTACAGGTAGCCGTTCTCGATGACCTCGGGCATGTGCCGGTAGAAGAAGGTCAGGAGCAGGGTGCTGATGTGCGCGCCGTCGACGTCGGCATCGGACAGCAGGCAGATCTTGTGGTAGCGCAGCTTCGTGATGTCGAACTGGTCGCCGATCCCGGCGCCGAGCGCGATGACCAGCGGCCGGATCTTGTCCGAGCTGAGGACGCGGTCGAGGCGTGCCTTCTCGACGTTGAGCATCTTGCCGAACATCGGCAGCACGGCCTGGAAGCGGCGGTCGCGTCCCTGCTTGGCCGAGCCCCCGGCGGAGTCGCCCTCGACGATGTAGAGCTCGGCCCGCGCCGGGTCACGCTCCTGGCAGTCGGCCAGCTTGCCGGGCAGCGCCATCCCCTCGAGCGCGCCCTTGCGGATGACGAGATCGCGCGCCTTGCGCGCCGCCTCGCGGGCCCGCGCGGCGGTGAGGCACTTCTCGATGATCCGGCGACCGTCAGCCGGGTTCTCCTCGAGGTGCTGGACGATCCCCTCGGTCACGACGTTCTGGACGATGCCCTTGATGTCGGCGTTGCCCAGCTTCGCCTTCGTCTGGCCCTCGAACTGCGGATCGGTCAGCTTCACGCTGATCACCGCCGTCAGGCCCTCGCGCACGTCGTCGCCGGAGAGGTTCGTCTCCTTCTCGCTCAGCGTCCCGGACTTCCGTGCCCAGGTGTTGAGCGAGCCGGTGAGCGCCGCCCGGAAGCCGGCCACGTGCGTGCCACCGTCGACGGTGTGGATGTTGTTCGCGAAGGCGAGCACGTTCTCTGCGAATCCGTCGTTGTACTGGAGCGCGACCTCGACGTTCGTCCCGTCGACGAGCTTCTCGACGTAGATCGGCCGGGCCTGGAGCGTGTCGCGGCGGCGGTTGAGGTGGCGCACGAAGCTCGTCACGCCGCCCTCGAAGAAGAAGTTCTTCTCGCGATCGGCGCGCTGGTCGAGGAGGCGGATCCAGAGGCCCTTGTTGAGGTAGGCAGACTCGCGGAGCCGGGTGCTGATCGTTTCCCAGCTGAAGTCGAGCGTCTCGAACATCTCCGGGTCTGGTCGGAAGAAGGTGCGCGTCCCGCTCGTGCGCTTCCAGCTCTCCATGAGGCCCGCGTTGGCCTCCTTGATGCCTCCCGATTGGCGTACCGGCGCCTTCGGCGTGCCGCGCTGGTATTCCTGGATCCAGCGCTTCCCGTCGCGCAGCACCTCGACGCGCATCTCGCTGGAGAGCGCGTTGACCACGCTGACACCCACGCCGTGGAGGCCGCCGGAGACCTTGTACCCGCCGCCACCGAACTTCCCGCCGGCGTGGAGCACGGTCATGATGACCTCGAGCGCGCTCTTGCCGGTGCGGTGCTTGTCGACCGGGATCCCGCGCCCGTCGTCCACCACCTCGAGCAGGCCGTCGGCGTGGATCGTGACCAGGATCCGGGTCGCGACGTTCGCCATCGCCTCGTCGATGCTGTTGTCGACGACCTCCCAGACGAGCTGGTGTAGGCCGCGGGCATCGGTCGAGCCGATGTACATCCCGGGGCGCTTGCGAACCGCCTGGAGCCCTTCGAGCACCTGGATGTTGGCGGCTGTGTAGTCCGATGGCGCCTTGCGGCGCGGCTTCGGTGCGGATTGGATGGCCATGGGCTAGATCGGGTCCTCGTCTTCGGGTTGGACCGATGCCGCCGCGTCGCCACCGGCGCCGCGGCTGATGATCGAATAGATGCGGTCGAGCTCCTCGTCCGAGTAGAAGTCGATGACGAGGCGCCCGCCCTTGCGAGTGCGCACGATGCCGACCTTGGTGGCGAGCACGCCACGCAGCTGCGCCTCGAGGTCGGCGAGATCGCCTGGCAGTCTCGACCGCCGCTCGCTCGCTTCCGGCGCCGCGTCACGCTTCCGCCGCACGAGCTCCTCCGTCTGACGCACCGACAGGTGTCGCGCCAGGACGACCTCGAGCACGGCGCGCTGGAGCCCATGCACGGTCAGCGCGGCGAGCGCACGACCGTGGCCCTCGCTGATGCGGCCCTCGACGATCGCCGCCCGCGTCTCCGGCGCGAGGTCCAGGAGCCGCAGCGCGTTGCTGACGGCGACCCGGCTCCTGCCG
>DAINOY010000173.1:0-4540 GCA_036743735.1 Chloroflexota bacterium | reverse complement strand
CGGTCGCTTCGACCTCGGACGACCAGTCGGAGCGATTGAACGAGGTGTCGAGCGCACGCACGACGTACCGGTACGTCGTGCCTTCGGCGACCGTGGTGTCGGTGAACGAGGTCGCGCCGGCCACCGTGCCGATCACGGTGTATGGACCGCCAGCCGCGGTGGCGCGGCCGATCTCGTAGCCGTGGAGCGACGCGTCGCCGCCGACCGCGTCCCACGACAGCTCGACGCCGTCCGGCGACGCCGCGACGACCGCCAGGTTGCCCGGGACCGATGGCGCCGTCGTGTCACCACTGCTCGCCACGCTCAGCGCGCCCGCCTGTGCCGGCGCGTAGCCGTTGCTGATCCCGTCGAGGTCGGCATAGACCCAGTCGCGCCCGCCGGTGACGGTGTAGCGGTAGGCGTAGTCGAACTCGCCAACCGACTCCGGCAGCAGCGACGCGACGAACTCGTCGTTGTTGCCCGCGTCGCCGTTGAATGCCGCGTCGACCCAGGTCCAGGCCGATGCATCGGCTGACGGGTCGGAGCCATCGGCCCCGAAGCCCAACTGCGCGCGCAGGCCCGGCGTCGCGCCGCCGGCGTTCGTCACGCCATCGATCCAGACCTGGCCGTAGGCGCTGTCGGTGCGGTCGGTGGTGCTGATGACGTGGCTCATCGCCGGCGGCCACTGCAGGTTGGCCCAGCCGATGACCAGGTGCGGGATGCCGTCGACCTCTGCCGACGGAGTGCCCTCGTTGCCGGCCTCGTCGAGCGCCCGCACCACGAAGTGGTACGTCCGCGCGTTCTCGAGGCCGGTGACGCTGAATCTCGTGCCGATGACCGGCGACGAGGTGACGCGCACGTACCCACCGCCCTGCAGTGGACTGGCGTAGACGTGGTAGCCGGCGGCGCCATCGACGGCATCCCACGCCAGCTCGACGGTGTTCGCCGCCTCACCCGTGACGGTCGGTCCGGTCGGCGCGGCGGGCGCCTCGAGGTCGATGCCGTTCGCGGCGAGCACGAGTGCCGCCATGGGCGGGGCGATCACGTTCAGCGTGCCGTCGGCCACCGTCACCGACCCGCTCCCCGAGCCGTTGGCGGCGAAGCGGATGGTGAGGGTCGTGCCATCGGGCAGGTAGCCGGCAACCGGGATCGCCAACGTCTGCTCGGCATTAGAGCGGTTGACGGCCACGACCGCCGCCGACGCGTCGGTCCGCCGGCCGTACGCGACGGCGCCGGCGGCGTCATCGGCCAGGAGGATGCGCAGGTCACCATCGGTCAGGGCGGGAAGCGACGCGCGCAGGTTCGCGAGCGAGGTGTAGTGCGCGCGGAGGGCGGTATCGGGGGCACCGCCCTTGTCCGCCCATGGGTAGCTGCGCCGATCGTCCGGATCGTCGTCGCCGGTCATTCCGACCTCATCCCCGTAGTAGACCGTCGGCGCGCCGGGCATCGTGTACTGGATGAGCGACGCGATGCGCAGGCGGGCCTTGCCGGCTGCGACATTGGCCGCGGTGCCCTCGCGGCCGGCCGTCGTCTCCGGGCCGGGCGTGAGCGTCCAGAGGAGGCGCTCGGTGTCGTGGCTGTCGAGCAGGTTCATCAGGCTGTAATAGGCCGCATCGGGGTAGTCCTCGCGGATCGAGGCGATGCGATTCGCGAACTCGGTGGGGCTGATGACCCGCCCGGAGTCGGCGAATCCCTTCGAGTCGAAGCTGCCCGGCGCAAGCAGGCCGAGCACCGCGTCACGCAGGCGATAGTTCATCGTCGTGTCGAGCCGGTCGCCGCGCAGCATGCGCAGCAGCGTCGAGTCCTTCTGCCACGTCTCGCTGATCGTCAGCGCCGTCGGATCAGCGGCCTTCACGACGTCGCGGAACGTCTCCCAGTAGCCATCCGGGAACGAGGCGTCGCCGCTCACGTCCAGGCGCCAGCCGCCGGCACCGGCATCGAGCCAGCGCGTGGCGATCGCGTCATCGGCCGTGAGGAAGTAGGCCTGCACGTCCGGGTTCGTCTTGTCCAGGACGGGGATCGAATCGAAGCCGAACCAGCCGGCATAGGTCATCGTGTTCGGGCCGCCCGGGCCGGCGCAGGCACCCCCCACCTGCGGGGTGAAGGTGAACCAGGCGCGGTACGCCGACTCGGTCGATTCGCACGCGCCGACGGTCGGGTAATGCCCGTAGCGATCGAAGAACGGCGAGTCGCTGCTCAGGTGGTTGAAGACGCCGTCGACGATGATCCGGATCCCGCGCGCGGTCGCGTGCTTGACGAGATTGTTCCAGTCCTGCTGCGTCCCGAAGGCCGGATCGATCTTCGTGTAGTCCTGCGTGTCGTAGCCGTGGTTGCTGCCGGCGTCGAAGATCGGGTTGAAGTAGATGGCGGTGACGCCCAGGCTGACCAGCGTATCCAGCTGCTGGTCGACGCCCTTGAGGTCGCCACCCAGGTAGTCGCGGCCGCGAGGCTGCTCCTTCGTCGGTGAGTCGGCCGGCGGCGTGGTGTCGAATCGCCACGGGCAGTTCGTCGCTCCATCGGCGTAGTTGCGGCAGTAGCCCTCGGGTCGCGTGCCCCATGGCAGGCGCAGCACCGGATCGTCGTAGCGGACCGCACCGGTCGCCAGATCGTTGTTGCTGCGGCCGTTCCGGAAGCGGTCGGGGAAGATCTGGTAGATGACCGCGTCGCGCGCCCAGGCCGGCGCGCTGAAGCCGGGCTCGTGGACCATGAGCGCCCAGCTCTGGTCGAGCGCCTCATCGGTCGCCGCGCCCAGGCCGCCATCGAGCGCGGCGGTGTCATCCGCGTAATAGTCGGTATCCGCACCGTCGTTGACGACGAAGCGGTACCACAGGTTGTCCGGGACGTCGTTCGGCAACGTCACGGCCCAGAAGTCACAGCGCTCGGCGGCGAGTGCGGCGTCGTAGCAGCTGACGTCGGCCGCCTCGATCGACATGGGGAGCAGCTGCTGGGCGGCCGCGTTCAGGCTGTAGAGGCGCAGTGCCACCGCGGTCACGTCGTCGTGGTAGGTGCGCAGCCGCAGCGTCACCGGCGTCCCGGACGGGACGGCGCCACCCGGCGTGCGATACGTCGCGTCGCGCGAGTCGTGGCGCAGGCCATCCCACTCGACGTCGCCGTCATGGGCGTGGCCGGCTGCGTCGATGGCCAGCAGGTGCGTCGCGGCGTCGTAGCGGAACGTGACCGCCTGCCCCGTGAAGGCGACGCTGAACGCGATGTTCGGCCCGTTCGGCACGCCGTTGGCGCCGTAGTTCTCGTCCCACGCCTCGTCGATGGCGGCCTTCGTCTCGTAGCTGCCGGCCGGGAGCGCGGTCGTGGTCAGGGTGTACGTGCCGTCGCCGTCGGGGTCCTGGAGCCAGGCACGCAGGCAGTCGGGCTGCCAGTCACCGGCACAGCCGATCTCGGACTGCCAGCTTCCCGGTGCGGTCACGATCGTCGAGGTCACGCTGTCGGTGATCCAGTGCGTGGCGTGGCTGTAGTACGCCTTCACCGGACCGCCGGCGCCGAGGTTGAGGGCGATGTTGCCGCCGTTCGGTACGGCGTTCGCGCCGTAGTTCTCGTCCCAGCCATCGTTCAGGGCGGCCTTGTACTCGTAGCTGCCGGCCGGCAGGCTGAACGTTCCCTGCCAGGCGTCGTCGTTCGCGTCGTAGGTCAGATGCGTCGCCGCACACGCCGGGTCCCAGTCCCCGGCACAGCCGAGCTCCGACTGAAGGCTGCCCGCCAGGGTGACCGATGCCGGCGCCGGCGTGTGGTCGGCCAGCGCGGGCGAGGCGACGCCGAACGACAGTGCACTGAGCAGCAGCGCCAGGCTGGTGACCAGGCTGATCGGCAGGGCGCGACGTCTGTCGACGGCACGACGGTCGACGGCGGTCATGGCGCGCACGGAGCAGTCCTCCCTCGAGTGAATGCGTGGGCTCACCGCGCGGGCAGCCGGCGGGCTGAACCGGTTTAGTTGGGCGAGCGCGACCCATGCTGCTCCCGCCCGCCGCGCGATGTCAATGGCCCTGATGGCACCTCCCCGCCTGCCGGCCGCCGAAAGGTGGTGCCAGGACGCCATCACCGGCCCGTCGAACGGCTGGTCCGCGGCGTGCACCTATACTCAGTTCACCGATGCCCGTGATCCGATGGCTCCGCGTCGCGCTCCCCGCCGCGCTGCTGCTCCTGGCGAGCACCGCGCTCGCGGTCGCGCAGACGACCGTGACCGAGCGAGTGACCGATCTGGCCGGCGTCCTGGGCGACGGACAGCGCTCCGTGGCCGAGGACGCGATCGCTCGGCTCGATGACGAGGGCAACGTCCAGCTCTGGGCCCTCTACGTCGACAGCACCGGGGGCATGGGCGCGCCCGAGTACGCGGAGGCATCCGCGGCGGACAGCGGTCTGGGCGCGAACAACGCGCTCCTCGTCGTGGCGCTCGAGGACCGCCGCTTCGGGCTGTGGGTCGGCCCCGCGCTCGACGAGGTGACCGACGACGAGATCGACGAGATCCTGGCCAATGACCTGACGCCGCAGCTGCGCAGCGAGGCGTACGGCGAGGCAATCGCCGCCGTGGCGCGCGGGCTTGGCGAGG
>DAINOY010000172.1:0-4643 GCA_036743735.1 Chloroflexota bacterium | reverse complement strand
AGCGACGCTCTGGCGCGATTCGGCTCGCTGAGCGAGCAGACCTGCACCGGGCGCGATCCCGAGGCGCGGTTTGGCTCGCTGAGCGAGCCACCCGCGTCACCGCATCACCGCGTCACTGCGCCCCTGAGACTCTGCGGTTCACCGCGAGTCTCCTCGCCGCCGCGCGTCACCCCCGCCTCAGCGGTTCGCCGCGAGCGCCCTCGCTGCCGTCCGGCGCCGCAGGGCGGGGAGCAGCTGCACGATCAACGCACCCGCGCCGGCGCAGGCGAGTCCCGCCACCTGGGCGACGCCCAGCCGCTCGCCGAGGAAGATGACCGCCAGGATCGCGATCTGGATCAGCATCGTGTTGTTCACGACGCTCGACTCGACCGCCGTCAGCATCCGCAGCGTGTGGTTCCAGATCGTGAACGCGAGGGCAGTATTCACCACGCCGAGCCAGGCGATGATGGCCCAGCCACGCGCGTCGAGCAGCGGCATGCCTTCCAGCACCAGGCCGACCGCCAACAGCACGATCGCTCCGACGGCCATCGAGATCGCGGTGAGCCCGATTGGGCCGCCCAGCCGCGACATCGCATCGCGCGCAAGGTCACGCCCGAGGTGGGCCGATATCGCGCTCGCGGCAACGCACAGCGCCGCGGCGCCGACGCCCAGGAGGCCAGCCGCACCGATGTCGAGCGGTCCGAAGTACAGCAGCGCTCCGACGATGAGCAGGCCGACACCGGCCAGCTGCCCCGCCGACGGCGCCTCCTGCCGGCGGGCAACGGCGATGAAGGCGACGGCCACCGGAATCGTCGAGAGGACGAGGTTCACCGCGGTTGCCGGCAGCACGGCGAGTGCCGCGAACTGCGCGCCCTGCGCCAGTGCCACGAACAACAGGCCATAGATCACGACGCGCCGGAGCAGGGCCCCGTCGATCGGGGCGCCGGAACGCGCGCGCAGCGCGCGAATGCCGAACGGCAGCAGGACCAGGGCGGCCAGCACGTAACGCAGGCCGGCGAAGCTCAGCGGGCGCAGATCCAGGTCCTCGAGCCCGATCTTGATCAGCACCCACGAGGTCGACCACAGGAACGTCACGAAGAGCGCCTGGGCCACCGCGCCGAGGTGCGCGCCAGGCGTCCGGGAAGGGCTCGGAGGCATCGGTCCTGACAAAGCCCGCCACCTTAGCACGAGGCGGATCGGGCATCATCGGTCCATGGAGACCCAGGCCGGCCCGCGGCTGGTGGCCCGAGACCGCCTCCAGCGCGAGGCGGAGGAAGCGGGCTTGAGCCCGGCCGCGCAACGGTCCGCACGCAGCCGCGGCCGTGAGCGGCCCGAGCCACCAGACGCGTTTCGCACCGCCTTCGAGCGGGACCGTGACCGGATCATCCACTCCAAGGCCTTCCGCCGCCTGAAGCACAAGACGCAGGTCTTCCTCAACCCCGAGGGCGACCACTACGTGACGCGGCTCACGCACACGCTCCAGGTGACGCAGATCGCGCGCGCCCTCGCGGCCGCACTGACGCTCAACGAGCCGCTGGCCGAGGCGATCGCGCTGGGCCACGACGTCGGGCACTCGCCATTCGGCCACACCGGTGAGGAGGCGCTCAGCCCGTACTTCGCCCCCGCCGAGTGGCACCACGCCGCCCAGAGCGTCAGGATCTTCGAGGTCCTGGAGGACCAGAACCTGACCTGGGAGGTGCGCGACGGGATTCGGGCGCACACCTGGCGCATCACCCCGCCGCCCGCGACACAGGAGGCCCTCTGCGTGCGCTACGCGGACCGCATCGCCTACCTGTCGCACGACGCGCTCGACGCCATCCGCGCCGGGGCACTGGCACGGGACGCCTTCCCGGCGCGCTTTCGCGCCCGCTTCGGCGAGCCGGGACGCGACTGGATCGACGGCATGATCAGCGCGGTGATCCACGGCAGCCTGGCCGCCGGCGAGGTGCGCATGGACGACGACGCGCTCGACGTCATGCACGAGCTGCGCGAGTTCATGTTCCAGCGCCTCTACCAGGCGCCCGCGTTGCGCGCGCAGCAATCGTGGGCGGTGGATGTGCTGCGCGCGGTGGTCGAGCATCTGCTCGCCCATCCGGAGGCGCTGCCGGCGAGCTACCGCGACAGCGACGCGGATCTCGTGACCCAGGTGGCCGATTACGTCGCGGGCATGACGGACCGCTTCGTGCTCCGGGCGCACGAGGAGCTCATCGGGCCGGTTCCGGCTGGGCCGATGTAGCCGCTGGCCGGCGGCAGCCGACCACGCGCCGGGCTGCTCAGTCCTCGCCGATCTCCCTGGCGGCCCGTCTCGCCAGCTCCGGATCGCGGTAGACGCGCAGCGCGCCGCGAACCGCCTCGAAGGTGATCGGCGTGGGTCCGAGCGGCCTCCCATCGGCGTGGGTCGGCAGTGCCCGGCGGCGGCTCTCGACGGTGATCCGTTCGGCGCGGAGCCGCCGGATGCGCGGCTCGTAGCGATAGCGGCCGCGCGCCACGGCCAGGAAATGGCGCACCGTGGCCCATGTCGACATGCGGCTGAAGATGCTCACCTCCATCTTGCCGTCGGTGAGGTCCGCGTCCGCGGCGATCGTGAAGCCCCAGCCGTAGTACGGCCCGTTGCTGACCGTCACGAACAGGGCGCTGGTGCGCAGCGATCGCCCGTCGATCGTCAGTCGCAACGGCTGACGCCGGCCACGAAGCGCGCGCCACGCGCGGCCGAGGGCGGCGCGCAGGCCCAGCTGGTTGCCCGCCTCGGCGGCCATGAACAGCTCGGCGTCCAGCCCCACGCCGCCCGATTCGAAGAAGTACTCGGGCTCGTCGTCCCCCCGCTGGGCGCGTCCGACGTCGACGATGCCCGTGCCCCCCGCGGCGATTGTCTCGAGCGCCTCGGGAAGGTGGCGAGCCACCTCGAGCCCGCGCGCGACGTTGTTGAAGCTGCCCAGCGCCAGGATGCCGAGCGTGGCATCGGTCCCGACGAGGCCCGCCGCGGCGGCACCAACCGTCCCGTCGCCTCCAGCGACGACCAGGTCGCGTCCGTCGCGTGCCGCCTCTGCTGCCAGGGCGGTGACGTCGTCGTCCTCGGCCAGCTCGTGCAGCTCGACGTCCAGGCCACGCTCGCGCAGGGCGGCCGCGAGCGCCTCCGGCTCGAGCTCCTCCGCGTTCGGGGACAGGCTCGGACCGGAACCCAGCTTGCCGCCGGCCACCGGATTGACGAGGAGCCGGATGGGACGGCGACTCATCGGTCGAGCTCGTAGGTCTGGAAGGTCCCGTCGCCACAGGCCACGGCCATGATCGTGGGACGGTTGCCGGCCGATGGCAGCGGCTCGCTGCCGGCCGGCGCGTACGCCTCGCGCGTGTTCACGCCCACCAGCGTGCTGCCGATGAGGACCGGCTCGCCCGGCCCCGGCAGGTCCGGAGACGGCGCGGGTGTGCCCACCGCCGCATAGCGATCGTCGATCCAGCGCAGCGCCGGCGCACACCCGGACGGGGCCGCGTTGCCGAACGCCACCCAGATCCCGACGAGCGCGACGATGACGAAGAGGCCCAGGCCCGCGGCCAGGCAGCCGATGCCGCGCCAGTTCACCCGCGCATGATCTCGAAGCGCTGCCACTCGCCGCTGGCGGCCTCGCGCCGCGCCTCGACACGCTCGACGCGGGAGCCGGGCGGCCCCTCGCGCAGCAGCCGCTCGAGCGTTCCGACTGGCCCGGGATCGCCCTCCGCCACGACCTGCAGGCTGCGATCGTCGTCGAGGTTCATCACCCAGCCGGTGAGATCGAGCCGCATGGCGTGGCGACGGACCCAGTAGCGGAAGCCCACGCCCTGGACGCGACCCACGACGGTCGCCACGAGCCGTTCGCCGGCCGGGTCGCTCATCGGACGCCGCTCGTCGAGGCGTGGCCGGTCGTGGCTGTGCCCGCTCCCGCTGGCGCTGCGGGTGCCTGTGCGCGCGGCCACGCCAGCATGGCGACCTCCATCGCCAGGCGGGGTGCGGCGTTCGCCTCGAGCCCCTCGCGCACACGCTCGAGGCGCCGGAGGAAGACGGCGAGCGAGCGCTGGCCGACTCGTCTGGCGGCCGCAGGAGCGCCTTGGAGCACCTCGGCCGCTGCGGCCAGCTCCGGCCGGTCACCGGCGATCACGAGCAGATCGCGCGCGAGCTCTCCCCACGCGTCGACGAGGAGCATGGATCCCGCGCGCTGCTGGCTGGCTGGCGTTCGCACCGGCTCATCGGCCTCACCGGCGCCGTCGGGGCGAGTGGCGCCATCTGCGGGCGAGACGTCGATTCCCGATCCGGCCACTGCGCCCGCCCGTCGCGTCGCATCCTCGAGCAGGTCCTTGAGGGCGCCGAACCGATCGGCCACGCCGCCGTCGAGCAGGCCCAGCAGCTGGAGCTGCGCCCGGCGACGCCAGGCGATCAGATCAGGGTCGCGAGCCATGGCCACTGCCGTTCCCGAGCGCCCGCTCGCCAGGCGGGCGAGGAGGTCCGCCTGGTCGGCCGGCAGGTGCTCGTGGTCCACGAGCCAGGCGCTGAGCTCGTCGCGCGGGACTGGCCCCAGCCGCAGCGGCTGGCATCGGCTGCGAATCGTGGGTAACACCGCTGACAGGTCGTCCGCGACGAGGATGAACATCTGCCGGGGTCCCGGCTCCTCGAGCGCCTTCAGCAGCGCGTTCTG
>DAINOY010000171.1:0-4668 GCA_036743735.1 Chloroflexota bacterium | reverse complement strand
GGCGCTCCTGCGTGACGGCTGGTCGGTGGGCGACGGAGCCGCCGAACGCCCGCGAGAGCGTGGCAGCTGCATCGTCGTCGTCGCCACGGACGCGCCGCTCCTCTCGCCGCAGCTCAACCGGCTGGCACGCCGCTGCGGCCTGGGGCTGGCGCGCGCGGGCTCGACCGCCGGCCACGGGTCGGGGGAGATCTTCCTCGCCTTCTCGACCGGTCTGCGCCTGTCGCGCGGGGCCCCGCTGCTGCGGACCACCACCGTGCTCGACGATGCGTGGCTCGACGAGCTCTTCGCGGCCGCCATCGAAGCCACCGAGGAAGCCGTCATCGACAGCCTCTTCCGCGCGGACAGCGTCACGGGCCGCGACGGCCACGTCGCCGAGGCGCTGCCGATCCACGAGACGATCGAGCTGCTGGCGCGCGCCGGCAGGCTCGCAGATTGACCCGAAGCAGAGAGCGCCATGGCTGATCCACGTCCCGCGAATGCCTCGATCATCGAGCGGCAGATCGTGCTGGAGGCATTCCGGCTCGCTCCGGATGGCGAGAGCGTGGTCTACGTGAAGCGCATCGTCCACGGCCGGACCTATCGCTCGCACCTGTGGAGCGTCCCGTACCGCGGTGGCCGGCCACGAGAGCTGACCCGCGGCGCCGTGCGCGACACCGCGCCGGAGATCTCGCCGGACGGCCGCCGCGTGGCGTTCCTGCGTGCCTCGGCCGCCGAGCAGGCGGACGAGTCCGACGGCCAGATCTGGATCCTGCCGCTCGACGGCGGCGAGGCCTGGCAGCTGGCCAGCGTCCCGCACGGCGTCAGCGAGCTGGCCTGGTCGCCGGACGGTCGCCGGCTCGCCTTCACCGCGCCGGACGAGGCGCTGCGCTGGCTCGTGGGCGAGCTGCGCAAGGGCGTCGAGCCCACCGCCCGTCGCATCACGCGGCTCGACTTCCGCGACGACGAGGTTGGCATGCGCGACCGCTCGACGCACCTGTTCACGATTGCCGTGCGTGAGGGCGCCAGGCGCCGCCAGCTGACACGGGGCGACTTCGACGTCAGCCAGCCGGCCTGGTCGCCGGATGGGTCGCGCATCTGCTTCGTGGCAGACCGCAACCCTGATCGCGATCTTTACCCACGGACCACGATCTGCGAGGTGTCGAGCGATGGCGGCCAGGTGCGCGAGCTGGCCACGGTGGCCGGCGACGCGGAGCGCCCGTCCTGGTCGCCGGACGGCACGCAGATCGCCTTTGTGGGCATCGACGCCGATGACCCGCCGGATCACGTGCAGCCGGTCGCTTACGTCGCCTCCGCGTCGCCGAGCCGGCGCGCTTCAGGCTCGACGTCGACCCCGCTCACCGCCGACCTCGACCTGCCCGTCGGCAACGCCGCGTGGACCGATCTCGTCCTCGCCGAGGACCGGCCGGGCCCGGTCTGGACGGATGACGCGACCCTCCTCGTGAACCTGTCGCGGCGCGGGCGCAACGTGCCGTACCGCGTTTCGTTGGACGGCGAAGCCCCGGCACCGCTGGTCGACGAGGACCGGCTCGTGGGCGCCGGGATCGCCCACGCGGCGGGGCGCACGGTGATCTCGGCGGGGATCGACGGTCGCGCGGCAGAGCTCTACGCCGTCGAGGTGGGGCAGCTGCGACGCCTGACCCGGGACGGGTCGGCGTGGCAGCGCCCCGCCCGCCTGCCCACGATCGAGGAGACGTGGATTGACGGGCCCGGGGGGCCAATCCAGGTCTGGCTCGCCTCCCCGCCGGGGGCCGGACGGCGCCGCCTGCCACTGATCGTGCATTTCCACGGCGGCCCGACGGGCGCGTGGGCGCCGGGGTCGCTGGACTCGATCCTTCTCACCGGCGCCGGCTATCGCGTCGCGATGCCGAACATCCGCGGCTCGACCACGCTCGGCGCCGAGTGGATCGGCGCGCTGGACGGTCGATGGGGCGACGTCGACGAGGCGGACGCGCTGGCGGTCGTGGATGGGCTGACGGAGCGCGGTCTCGTCGACGAGCGGCGGATCGGCATCCTGGGCCTGTCGTACGGCGGCTTCATGGTGCAATGGCTCATCGGCCGCACCGATCGCTTCGCCGCGGCGGTGGCCGAGAACGGGGTCGCGAACCAGGTGTCGACCTGGGCGAACTCGTACTTCGGCGTGCACTACAACCGGCGTGCGAAGCTCGGGGACCCGCTCAGTCGCGAGGGCGTCGACCAGCTGTGGCGCAGCTCGCCACTCGCGAACGTCGCGCGCATCCACACGCCGCTGCTCATGCTCCAGTCCGCCGCCGATGCCGTCTGCCCGCCAGCCGACAACGAGCAGCTCTTCACCGCGCTGCGCACGCTGGGCCGCGAGGTGGAGTACGTGCTCTATCCGGAGGAGCATCACGAGATGAAGAACTACGGGCGCCCGGACCGGCGCATCGACCGCAGCCAGCGCATCCTCGACTGGTTCGCGCGCCACTTCCGCGCGGCGACCCGCTGACCGGGCGCGGGATCTATGCGGTCGGCGACTTCCGCGAGAGGCGCTCGGCGAGACCCCCGAAGGTGAGCGCGGCACCGAGCGCCAGGATCCCGAGCCCGCCGATGACCCGGAACGCCTCGCCGCCGAAGGCCGTCGCCAGCGCCAGGTAGGCGACGACCGCCCCCGCCGCCACGGCGGAGCCGATCCACTTGAAGGCCGGCGCATCAGCGATCCAGCCCGCCGCGTACATCCCCATCCCGAGCCCGAAGGGAAGGCTGGTCCAGAGGTAGCTCCATGCGCCCCATCGGTCGTTCAGGCTGGTGTAGAGCAGGGCGATGCCGACGACGGCGAGCATCGCGCCGGGGATCACCATGCCGGCGCGCAGCCGTCGGTGCTGCGTCCCGACCGCGGCCGGCACGATGAAGAAGAGCGAGAGCCCGATGGGGATCATCGGCCAGTATTCGATCAGCGTCTCGGGCACCGCGATGCGCGCCAGGATGTCGCCGAACAGGTCCGAGGCCAGGATCAGGGCAGCGATCGCGAGCAGCATGAGGCCGGCGATCAGCTCGAGGGTGCGGCTCACGCCCGCGAGTATACCCACGCGCCGTCGACCCTCCGCCAGCCCGCCTGATGAACCGATGTGCCACGGAATCGGTGGCTGCTCGCAGACGGATCGTCGTCTAGCCGGCTCGGCTCACCTCGTCCGGCGCGACCCGCTCGAGTCTCTGCAGCTCATCGGCGTAGAGGTTGCCGAGCAGGCGCGGCGCCATGAAGCGCTCCACCACTCCCATGAGCCCGCCGGCCGACTCCGTGCGGGTCGAGATCGTCACCGTGCAGCCGTCTGGCGTCGGATCCACCGTGAAGGTCGTGACTGCCCCGCGCTCGAGATCGGTCTCGGTGAGGACGCGGCCCGGCTCGGGCTCATCGGCCCGTGAGCGGATGAAGCGGCGACGGCCACCCAGCGCAATCGTGTAGCTCATCACCGTTCCGGCGCCGATGCCGCCGGACTCGACCCGGAACCCGGAGAACGCCGGCGGCAGGATGCGCTGGTGCGCGCCGGAGAAATCGGCGATGACGCGATAGACGGCGTCCGCCGGCACCGGCATGCTGCGCGAGGCCGAGACGACGTACTCCGACATCGGTCTAGCCCTCACCCTCCCACGCCGGCTGGGGCATGCGGAGGTCGCGGTCACGGCGGTAGCCCAGCAGGTAATCAGCCTGCATGAGGGTGTGGATCTGCGACGTGCCCTCGTAGATGACCGAGCCCTTCGAATTGCGCAGGTAACGCTCGACCGGGTACTCGTTGCTGTAGCCGTAGGCCCCGTGGACCTGGATCGCGTCCAGGGCGGACTGGACCGCGTGGTCGGTGCAGAACCACTTCGCGAGCGAGGTCTCGCGCGTGTTGCGCTCGCCGCGGTTCTTCTTCCAGCCGGCCTTCCAGACCAGCAGGCGTCCCGACTCGATCCCGGCGTACATCTTCGCGATCATCTGCTTCACCAGCTGGTGCCGTCCGATCTCCTCGCCGAAGGCCTGTCGCTCGTGCGCGTACTTGACCGATGCGTCGAGGCAGGCCTGCGCCAGCCCCACCGACCCCGCCGCCACGGTGAAGCGACCCTGGTCGATGGCGCTCATCGCGATCGTGAAGCCCTCGCCCTCCTCCCCGACCCGGTTGGCGACCGGCACCTCGCAGTCCGCAAAGGTGAGGATCCCGGTGTTTCCGGCCCGGACGCCGAGCTTGCCGTGCAGCGAGTCGCTGCTGAAGCCCGGGAACGAGCGCTCGACGATGAAGGCGGTGATGCCCTTGTGTCCGGCGCTCTTGTCGACGGTGGCGAAGACGAGGAAGTTGTCGGCGGTATCGGCCAAGGAGATCCAGATCTTCGAGCCGTTGAGGATGTAGCGGTCGCCGTCGCGCCGCGCGGTGGTCGACAGGTTGGCCGCATCGGATCCGACGCCCGGCTCGGTCAGCCCGAAGGTGGCCAGCTTCTCGCCGCGCGCCTGTGGGATCAGGTAGCGCTCCTTCTGATCCTCGTTGCCCCATTGCAGGAGGGTCAGCGAGTTCAGGCCGGTGTGGACCGAGAGGATCACGCGGAATGCGGTATCGGCCCGCTCCATCTCCTCGCACAGCAGCGCGAAGGCGATGTAGTCCATCCCCGCGCCGCCGTACTGCTCGGGAACGGGCAGCCCGAGCAGGCCCTCGGAGCCCATCTTCTCGTACAGGCCGCGGT
>DAINOY010000170.1:0-4684 GCA_036743735.1 Chloroflexota bacterium | reverse complement strand
GGTGAGACCGCGGATCGGGCCGGATTCGGAGGGCTCAGGCGCTGAATGGCTCACCACGTGATCAGACCGTCCGCTGAGCCCCGCCCCGAGCGCTGTTTTGCTCACGTGGTGATCAGACCGTCCGCTGAGCCCCGCCCCGAGCGCTGTTTCGATCACGGGGTGATCAAGGCGGTGAACGACGCTTCCCTCGGCCTCGGGAGCGGTCGATGGCTACACTCGCGCGATGCGTGGAGTGAGCGCCCCGAACAGCCACCACCTCTACGTCCACGTGCCGTTCTGCCGGCTCGTGTGCGCGTACTGCGACTTCGTCACCGTCGGCGGGCGCTCGCACGACATCCCGCGCTACGTCGACGCGCTCCTCGCCGAGCTGGCCACGCGGCCACATCCCGGGAAGCTGCGGACGATCTATTTCGGCGGCGGGACGCCTTCGCTGCTCGACCCCGCCCAGGTGGAGCGGGTGCTGAAGACCGCGAGGCGGCACTGGCCGCAGCAAGCAATCGAGGAGGTGACGCTCGAGGCGAATCCCAGTGCTCGTGAGGCGCCCGACTGGTCCGGGCTGCGCGACGCCGGGGTCACACGCATCTCGCTCGGCGTCCAGTCCATGCGCGACGAGGACCTGCGCACCCTGGCCCGCGGCCATGGCGCGGCGGAGGCAGTGGCCGCCTACAGGGCAGCGCGGGATGCCGGGTTCGACAACGTCAGCCTGGACCTCATCTACGGCATCCCGGGGCAGTCGCTGGCGGACTGGGCGAGCGGCCTCGACGTCGCGATCAGCCTCCATCCCGACCACCTCTCCCTCTACGCCCTGAGCCTGGTCCTCGAGCCGGATGCGTGGGCCGCGCCACCCCGTCGCGGCGCCTTGCGCTGGCGCGGCCGCCTTGCCGGTGCCCAGGACGACGAGCTCGCGGTGGCGCAGTACCGGCATGCCGAGGCGCGGTTGGCCGCCGCCGGCTACGAGCATTACGAGCTCTCGTCGTGGTCGCGACCCGGGCGTGCCTCGCGTCACAACGCGGCGTACTGGGCGCGCCGGCCGTACACCGGCATCGGCGCAGGGGCGCACTCGTTCGACGGTGCGCGCCGCTCCTGGAACCACCGCGACCTCGACCGCTACCTGGCGTGCGTCGCTGCAGGCGCGCCGCCCGTCGAGGGTTCCGAGCTCCTCGACGCAGCGACGATCGCATGGGAGGCGATCGCGCTGGGCCTGCGGCGCGTGGAAGGCGTCTCGCCCGCCGAGCTGGGTGGCGCCCTGCTGCCGCGCCACGACCTCGCGCTGCGCGACGCCGAAGCCCGGGGCCTCATCGAGCGAGGCGACACGATCCGCCTCACCGCGGAGGGGCGGGTGATGGCGAACGAGGTGCTCGCCGCGCTGCTGCCCTGAGGTCAGGCTCCGGGCTCGATGGCGACGACCCAGTAGCCGCGATCCGGATTTGCCGCGAGCGGCACGAGCCGAACGCCGCCGACCTCGACGGGAGCGTCGATCTGAAACGGCTCGAATCCGACGAGATAGCGCTCGCCGTGCATGTCGTGGAAGAGGACCTGGCCCGGGCGCGGGTACCCCGCCCCGAGGTCGATGTTCGGGCCGAACGTCGACGCGACCTCGGTGAGCGGCAGCCCCAGATCGGCGGCGATCATCGGGCGGGCGCGGACCGGCACGAAGAAGGTCGGCTCGCCATCACCGTCGCCGGCAGGGAACGCCCGGATCGCCGGTCGCTCCTCGACCTCGGCGCGCAGGACCGGCAGCACCGCGCGCAGGTCGATCATGAGCCAGCGCTGGTTGAAGACCACGGTGCGCGCGGGTGCGTCGATGAGTGCCCAGGTCGGCGTGATGATGATCGCCAGCAGCGCCACGCCCGCTGCCAGCAGCGTGGCACGCAACGGCGCGACGACCCGCCGTGTCGCCGCCACGATCGCCGGACGCAGCCGCACGGCGTGGAGGCTGAATCCGGCGGCCACGATCAGCGAGGCGTCGACCGGGATGAGGTAGCGGTCCGGCACGAACGTACCGCGCAAGGCGAGGAAGAACATGAACGCCGCGATCCCCGGTCCCAGGAGCAGCAGGCCCGTGCCGAGCGCCCACTGGCGCATGCGCAGCAGCTCGACGACCCCGAAAACGGCCAGGATGACGAGCAGCGGTATGGCCCGGTAGCGGGCCCAGACCGCGGCTGCCAGCTCGCCGATGTCGCGCAGGTCCGGAGCACCCGCGGAGTAATAGCCGGAGATCTTGGCCCAGAAGAGTGGATCGCCGATCAGCAGCGCGTCGTGGAGCAGCATCACGGGCAGCGCCAGCCCGCCGAGCAGCAGGAACCATGCGCCCCGCGGCGGTCGGGGCAGCCGGGGCACCAGCGCCGCGACGACGAGCACCAGCCCAATGCCGGCCACGACGACGAGGAGCTCGATGCGGACCAGCACGGCGGCCGCCATGGCGAAGCCGGCCACCGCGTATCGAGGCGCCGGCTGCGTCAGCGCGGCGGCCGCGCACGCAAGGAAGAGCAGCGCCCAGCCCCAGCCGAGGGCAAGTCCGACGTCCTCGAGGAGGAGCGCCGAGCCCGCCAACCCGATGCCGACGAACGCAGCGGGCGCCGTCCCGGCCACGCGGCGAACGACAAGCGTCAGCAGCGCCACGGCGAGGCCGAAGGCGAGGATCGAGGCCCACGAGATGGCGCGCCAGTCATCGGTCCAGGCGTGGAGCAGCCCGTACACGAGGGTGAGGATCGGTTTCGGCGTCGTGGTCAGGTACTGCTCGAGCCGATGACCATGCACGAGGCGCTCGAAATGGATCACCTCGCCGCCGACGTCGAAACTGACCGGCCCGGCCGTGACCGGCCGCGTGAGCTCGGTGGCGATTCCCAGCGCCAGCGCTCCGGGGACGCTGAAGGCGAGGAGATCGGGAAGCCAGGCTCGGCGAAACGGCATGGCGCGCATTGTGGCCGACGACGTGTCGGGCCGATCCGCTTCGGCTACGCTTTGCCGCCATGGAAGGGGAGGCAGCCACCCAGGAAGCCGCAAGCGGCGCGAGGACGGGCGGCGGCGGTGTCGTCGTCGTCATGCCGGCCTACAACGCGGCGGCGACGCTCGAGCGCACGTACCACGATATCCCGCATGACCTCGTCAGCCGGATCATCCTGGTCGACGACGTTTCGGCGGACGCGACGGTCCAGATCGCGGAACGGCTCGGCCTGGACGTCATCGTCCATCGGCAGAACCGCGGCTACGGCGGCAACCAGAAGACCTGCTACGACGCTGCCCTGGCGGCCGGTGCCGACGCCGTCGTCATGCTGCATCCCGACTACCAGTACGACGCGACCCGCATCCCGGCGCTGGTCGCGCCCATCCTGGAGGGCGAAGCGGACCTCATGCTCGGCAGCCGCTTCCTGGGCGATCCACTGGCCGGTGGTATGCCGCGCTGGAAATACATCGCCAACCGGTTCCTGACGAATCTCGAGAACGCGGCCTTCGGACTGTCGCTGTCCGAATACCACACCGGGCTGCGGGCCTACAGCCGCCACCTCCTCTCCACGATCCGCTACCACCGCAACAGCGATGACTTCGTGTTCGACCAGGAGCTGATCGCGCAGGTCGTGAGCGCCGGCATGCGACGCCGGATCGGCGAGATCGCGGTGCCCACGCGCTACTTCAAGGAAGCGAGCTCGGTCGGCTTCCGGCGCAGCGTGGTCTACGGCCTCGGGACGCTGCGCGTCGTCCTCCGCTTCCTGCTGCATCGCTCTCGCCTGCGACGGACCCAGCGCCTCGTCCCGAACCCGCCGGCGTGACGGCGGCCCCGGCGCCCCGGGACAGCCGACGGGGCGAGGTGGCAGCGCGAGGCCGGGTGGCCGCGCGGGTGGTCATCGGTCTGCTCATCTCGGCGGCCGCGCTCTGGCTTGCCCTGCGCCCGATCGATCTCGATCGCACGCTCGCGATCCTGGGGCGCGCGGCGCCGGCCGGCATCGCGGCGGCAGTCCTGCTCGTCGGTCTCGACGTGGTGCTGCGGGCGCTGCGCTGGGGCAGGCTCATCGCCCCGGTGCGGCACGTTGCCTGGCCGCGGATGCTGGCCTACATGCTCATCGGCTATCTCGCCAACAACGTGCTCCCCGCGCGCCTCGGGGAGTTCGTGCGCAGCCATTACCTCGGCGATCGAGAGGGGATCAGCCGCGCGGCCGCGCTCGGGACCGTCGTCGTCGAGCGCGTGATCGACATTGCCTGCGTCGTCCTCATCGGCGCCGTGGCACTGCTCGCGATCCACGCCTCGCCGGCGCTGATCCGCGGACTCGCAGTGAGCGGGGTCGTTGCCGCGCTGCTCATCGCCGGCATCCTCGTCCTGCTGCATGGCCACCGCCTGCCCGGCGCGGCCCAGGCGATCGCGACCGTCGACCGCTGGCCCGCGGTCCGTCGTCTCGTTGCGAGCCTGCGCACCGGCGTGCGCGTCGTGCAACGGCCGGCGACCCTCGTCGAGGCGGCCGGGCTCACCGTCGTGGCCTGGTTGGCCTCGGTGGTGATCTTCCTGGCCGCCGCGGCGGCCATCGACGTCCCGCTGCCGCTGCTCGAGGCGGCCGTGCTGTCGAGCGGCATCGCGCTGGCGACGGCGATCCCGGCCGGCCCCGGGTACGTCGGAACCTATGAGCTCGCGGGTGTCGCGGTCGGCACGGCGCTCGGGATGCCGGCCGACGAGGCGCTTGCCATTGCGCTC
>DAINOY010000169.1:0-4684 GCA_036743735.1 Chloroflexota bacterium | reverse complement strand
CGCGCGACCTCGGCGATGAGGTCCAGGCGCGACGGGAGGCGGCGGTAGAGCGTCGTCTTGGCGACGCCGGCCCGCGCAGCGACGCCCTCCATCGTCAGGCCGTCGTAGCCGTGCTCGTCCAGCAGCTCGAGGGCGGCGCGGATCACGGCGCTATCCACCGAAGGGCTGCGCGGCCGTCCTCGCGATGGCATGCGCCGTTTACCCGCCCAGCAGCGCGCGGAAGCCATCCTCGTCGAGGATCGGGACCCCCAGCGACTCGGCTTTCGCGAGCTTGCTCCCCGCCTTCTCCCCGGCCACCAGGAAGTCAGTCTTCTTGCTGACCGATGACGCGGCATGCCCACCGGCCGCCCGTATCGCCTCCTCTGCCTCCTCGCGGCTGAAGCCGGGCAGCGTGCCGGTCACGACCAGCGTCTTGCCGCTCAGTGGCCCCTCGGACGGCTCGGCGGGCGCGCCGGGCGCTGGCGCCTCGGCCGTCACCCCGGCGTCGACAAGCCGATGCAAGGTGTCCCGCGTCACCTCGTCGTCGAAGTAGCGCGCCAGCGACTCGGCGACGACCTGGCCGATGCCGTAGACCTCGGTGAGCTCCTCGACCGAGGCATCCCGCAGGCGGTCGACCGCGCGGCGCGTCCAGGCGTTATCGGTCTCATCGTCGCCGCGCGGCAGCTCACGCGCGAGCCAGGCGGACAGGTCGGTGGCGGTCGTGAAGCCGACGTGCCGGATCCCCAGCCCATGGATGAGGCGCGCCAGGGAGCGCTGGCGCGCGGCCTGAATCGACGCAAAGAGATTCTCGGCGCTCTTGCGCCCCAGGCGATCGAGGCCCTCGAGCGTCGCGACGTCGAGTCGGTAGATGTCGGCCGGCTCGCGCACGAGGTCACGCTCGACGAGCTGGATCATGATCTTGGCGCCAAGCCCGTCGATATCCATGCCGCCGCGCCCGGCGAAGTGAAGCAGCCCGCCGATGCGCTGCGCCGGGCAGAAGGGGTTGGGGCACCGGGTGACGACGCCGCCCTCCTCGCGGACGACGTCCGTGCCGCAGACCGGGCACGTGGTGGGCATCTCCCACACCGTCTCGGAGCCGTCGCGGGCATCGGTCACCGCGCTGACGACCTCCGGGATCACGTCGCCGGCGCGCTGGAGCACGATCGTGTCACCGACCCGCAGGTCGCGCCGCCGGATCTCGTCGATGTTGTGCAGCGTGGCGTTGCGCACGGTCGTGCCGCCCACGAAGACCGGCGTGACATGCGCCACGGGCGTCAGCGCCCCGGTGCGGCCGACGTAGACCTCGATCTCCTCCAGCTTCGTGGTGACCTGCTCCGCCGGGAACTTGTAGGCGGTCGCCCAGCGTGGCGCGCGCGCCACGAAGCCGAGCGTTGCCTGGTCCGCGAGCGAGTCGACCTTGACGACGATCCCATCGGTCTCGTAGTCGAGATCGCGGCGCGCATCGGCCCACTCGTCGACGTAGGCAATCACGTCCTCGATCCCCTCGACGCGCCGAATGTTCGGATTGACCGGGAACCCGAGGCTGCGAAGCAGGTCGAGTGACTGCGAGTGACTCTCGAGCCCGTGCGCCCCCACGAGCTGGTAGGCCCACAGGCTGAGCTTGCGGCTCGCCGTCACGCGGGGATCCTTCTGGCGCACCGTTCCAGCGGTCGTGTTGCGCGCGTTGGCGTAGAGGGGCTTGCCCTCCTGCTCGAGCTGCTCGTTGAGTGCGGCGAAGGCGCCGCGCGGCATGTAGACCTCGCCGCGCACCTCGAGGCGCTCCCCGGGCGGGTCCTCCTTCAGGCGGAGCGGGATGGCCTGCACGGTGCGCAGGTTGGCCGTGACATCCTCGCCGGTCGCGCCGTCGCCGCGGGTCGCGCCGCGCCGGAAGTGGCGGCCCTCGTACAGCAGGCTGATGGCGAGGCCATCAATCTTCAGCTCGCAGACATAGGTGATCGGCGGGTCATCCACGCTGCGGCCCAACCCGCGGCGCACCCGGGTGTCGAACTCGCGCAGCTCGTCGGCGCTGAAGACGTTGCCGAGGCTGAGCATCGGCACGTCATGGCGAACCTCGGGGAAGCCGCCCTCCACGGGAGCCCCGATGCGCTGCGTCGGCGAGTCGGGCGTGACGAGCTCCGGGTGCGCCGCCTCGAGGTCGACGAGCTCCCGGAACAGCAGGTCGTACTCGCGGTCCGGCATCTCGGGCGCATCGAGCACGTGGTATCGGTAGTTCGCCTCGGTCAGGATGCCCCGGAGCTCCTCGGCCCGGGCGGCGGGATCGGTGGACGTCACGCGTCGCGTCCCGCCCACCGCAGGACTCGCATCGCTCGCAGGGTGTTCCAGCGGCTGGGCACTCCCTCGGGACCCTCCATCTCGAGGTGCGTAGGGCCCTGATGGACGTTTTCCAGCGGCCAGCGACCCTGCGCGTCAGCCTTGTCCGCGATCAGATCCAGGGCATCGGCGCAGCGGGGATCCGGCACCGCGGCGGCCAGCCGGAAATACTCGAACGCGCGAAGGACGTCGTAGTACCAGCGCGGCGGGAAGGAGAACATCGTGAAGCGCGGGTCGATGATCGCTCCGTTCGACCGCCGCCGGAAGAGGCGCCGTTCCAGCAGATACTCCTCCCCGGCCACGCGGGCCTCGGTCACCGCCGGCGACGATCCGCCGGCCTGCTGCCACGCGAGCAGGCCTTCCAGCACGCAGATCGTCGAGTGGAAGGAGGAGACCGTCGTCCCGTACTCGGCCCAGCAGTTCCAGCCACCGTCGCCGAGGCGGCTCTCGAGGAGCCGCTCGACGATGCGGTCGACCGGCTGGCGGAAGTAGGCGCCGTTCGCGAGCGCCACGCCGTTGATGCACGGCTCGACCTCGCCATCGAAATACGGGGCGCCGTTTGCGTCCCAGCGCACACGGTCGCGGACCATGCCGACGGCTCGCTGCGCCTCGGGACCGTCCGGATCGAGGCCGAATGCGCGCAGCTCCTGGAGGGCAAAGTGCGTCGCCGTCCAGGCGTCGAAGAAGGGCTTCGACTCGTCCACCCAGCCGGGACGGTACGTTCCCCCGTCCCATTGGCCGTCTCGAGCCTGGAGCGCGAGCAGCTGGGCGCCCCACCCATCGGTGGCGACGGCGGCACGTGCCTGGGCGACGTCCGCCTCCGTGCCGCCAGCAAGGTCTCGGATGACCTGCCAGCGGATGGCCGGGTCCGAGTCGAGCAGCCAGTCCAGCACGGTCACTCGTCTACAGGCGTTCGTTGTCGGCCGGCTCGCGGTCCCCGGGCAGGCGGTCGACGTCGAGCTCGTGCTCCGTGTCCGGATTCTCGAGCTCGTCGAGATCGTCGACATCCCCCTCATCCGGCTCGCCACCGGCCCACCAGCTGCGGATGTCGAGAGTGTGCTCGCGATAGTGGTCCGGGCCGTCCTCGCGCAGGACCTGCTCGACCGTGTCGCCGTAGCCAACGCGTTCGTCGAGCCAGGCGTCATCGGCCCGTCGCAGGCGGTCGAGGAAGGCATCGACCGATGCCAGCTCGCGCTTTCGGACCGTGGCGAGGTCCGTCGTCCTCGCCACCTCCGCGACCGTCGCGTTCCGCGCCTCGACGTCCTGCGCCTCCGGCTCGAACTCGTCGCTGCGGCCCTCCTCGGCGTGGTGCAGAGCGTCTGCCGCGTGGCCGGCCCAGTAGCCGAGGTGCGCGACGAGCTCGCGCGCCGACCACTCGCCCAGGAGGCCCGGCGCGGTGAGGAGGTCGGGCTCCACGTCATCGAGGGCGGCGACGAAGGCGTCGCGCGCCGCCACGAGCTCGAGCGCGAGCCGCTGCGAGCGCGTCAACGTGCCGGGATCGTCCATCACCCGACCCGCTCGAGACCGGCGTAGGCGGCGATGAGGTACCTGCGCCCGTGCTCCTCGAAGTCCACCGTCACCTCCTCGTCGCCCTTTGCCACCGAGCTCTCGACGACGAGCCCGATGCCGTAGCGCCGATGTCGAACCCGGTCCCCCGCCTGCCAGGCCGGCGCCGCGGGCGCATCCGCGGCGCTCGGTGAGCGGCTCAACCCGAAGGTGCCGCTCCCCAGATCGACCGGAGCACTGGCGTAGCCGGCGCCGGCGACGCGGCCTCGCGCCTCGTCGATGGCGTGGCCGACGCGCCGCACCGGCTCCGGCGGGGCGCTCAGGTCCGGCAGCTCGCGCGGGCGGAGCGGCTCGAGCCCGCGCCGGTTGCGGAAGCCGCCGGGGGTGAGGAAGCCGGTCGGATCATCGGTCCCACGCCAGCCGGCTCCGGAGTCCCAGCTGCGCCGTCGCTGGCTGGGCGATCGCTCGGCGGAGATCAGCTCCTCCGGCAGCTCCGACAGGAATCGCGACGGCTCGGCCGGCGCACCGACGCCGAACGTCGAACGATGGTGGGCATGGACGAGGTAGAGGCGGTCCTTCGCGCGCGTCATCCCGACGTAGGCGAGGCGGCGCTCTTCCTCGAGCTCGCGCTCGTCCTCGAGGGCGCGCCGATGCGGCAGCATCCCCTCCTCCATGCCGACCATGAAGACGACCGGGAACTCGAGCCCCTTGGCCGCGTGCAGGGTGATGAGCGTGACGCGGTCCGGCCGGTCCTCGAGCGTGTCCTGGTCGCTGACCAGCGCCACCTCCTCCAGGAAGCGGGCGAGGCCTTCCGGAGCACCGATCTCGTCGAACTCGGCGGCGTGATTGCGCAGCTCGGTGACGTTGG
>DAINOY010000168.1:0-4711 GCA_036743735.1 Chloroflexota bacterium | reverse complement strand
ATTTGCACCGCCAGGGGTCCAGGGCCTCCAGGACGCCTGGCTCGGCTCGGCGCCGCAGCTGCTGCCACTCGCCGTGCTGGGGGCGATCACCGTCGCTGCCGGGGCCGTCGCCAGCCGCCTCTTCCGCTGGGAATGAGCGGCCGATGGAGTAGCGTTCTCCGCATGGAGACGCCGCGGCATGCATTCGTCAAGCCTGCCTGGGAGCGCTTCGGCGACGCGATGGTCGGCTGGTGCGGGTACGCGCTGCTCTTGCCCGCCACCATCGTCGCGCTGCTCGCCGGGCCGAAGGACGCCGCCTGGCAGGCCACGACCGTCGCCATCGCGCTGCTGGCGGCGGCGTGGATCTACCTGGCCTTCACGCGCCTGGCGCCGCCGCGGCAGGCGCATCGGCTTCGGATGGCCGCCTTCTTCGTCGGCGTGCTGGCGATCGGCGCGATCCTCATGTTGCGGATGCCGCTCTTCTTCATCTTCATGATCAGCGGCTTCTTCTACGCGTCGATCCTGCGCCCCCTGCTGCTCGCCTTCATCGGCGTCTTTGCGACCTCGTTCCTCATCAACACCCTGGTCGCCGGGTTCCCGCTCAACGCGGAGGCGTGGACCTTCTACGTCGCGCTCATCACGATCCAGACGCTCGTCATCGGAGGCGGTGCGGTCGTGGGTGAGAAGGTCAGCGAGCAGAACGAGGAGCGCCGCCAGGCTCTGGCCAGGCTGGAGGCGGCACTGGTGGAGAATGCGGGCCTCCACGCACAGCTGCTGACGCAGGCCCGCGAGGCGGGGATCCTCGATGAGCGCGCTCGAATGGCGCGCGAGATCCACGACACCATCGCCCAGGGGCTGACCGGCATCATCACCCAGCTCGAGGCCGCGAACCAGGCCCACGACCGGCCTGCGGACCGGCGGCGCCACCTCGAGAACGCCGAGCGTCTGGCGCGCGAGAGCCTCGGCGAGGCACGCCGCTCGGTGGAGGCGTCGATGCCCGCCGCTCTCGAGTCGGCCACGCTGCCGGACGCCCTGGTCGACGTCGCACGCGAGTGGTCCGAGCTCAACGGCATCCCCGCCGAGGTGACGGTGACCGGCAACGTCATCGCGCTCCATCCAGAGATCGAGGTCGCCCTGCTGCGGATCGCGCAGGAGGCGCTCGCAAACGTGGCGCGCCACGCGGGTGCCTCGCGCGTGAGACTGACGCTGTCGTTCATCGGCGATGTCGTCACCCTCGACGTGCGCGATGACGGCGTCGGTTTTGGCCCGAACACCACTGATGCCTCGGCAGCCAGCACCGGCTTTGGGTTGAGCGGGATGCGGCAGCGGGTCGCCCGCGTGGCGGGTTCGCTGGCCATCGAGTCGGCCCCCGGCCGCGGGACGGCGCTCTCGGCCCGGGTGCCGGCGGTGGCGGCGGTCGCACCGGACCCGCCGTCGCCATGAGCATGCCGATCCGGCTCATGATCGTGGACGACCACCCGGTCGTGCGCGATGGGCTGCGTGGCATGCTGGCGAACGAGCCGGACCTCGAGGTCGTGGGCGAGGCATCCGACGGCGCCGAGGCGCTGGCGTTGGTCGGCTCGCTGCAGCCGGACGTGATCCTCATGGACCTGCGGATGCCGCGCCTCGGTGGCGCAGCCACCATCGAGGCGCTCGCGGAGCAAGGCACCGAGGCGAACGTTCTGGTGCTCACCACCTACGACACCGACCGCGACGTCGTGCCGGCGCTCGAGGCCGGTGCCACGGGCTACCTGCTCAAAGACGCTCCCCGAGACGAGCTGCTCCGCGCCATTCGCGCCGCCGCGCGTGGCGAATCTGTCCTGGCGCCCTCGGTCGCGACCCGGCTCGTCACCCAGCTGCGCACCCCCGAGCCCGATGCGCTGAGCCAGCGGGAGCTCGAGGTCCTGCGGCTGATCGCCCAGGGCGAGACGAACGCCGCCGCCGCCGCCCGCCTGTTCATCTCCGAGGCGACAGTCAAGACGCACCTGCTCCACATCTACGCCAAGCTCGGCGTCAACGACCGCGCCGCTGCCGTGGCCACGGCGTACGAGCGCGGGCTCCTGGTGCCTCAGGGCTGACCCTCCCAGCTCACAGCACGGCCCGGCCGCTATCCTCTTGCGCGTGACCACGGCCCGAAGCACCGCAACCGTCACGTTCCTCTTCACTGACGTCGAGGGCAGCACGCGGCTGCTCGAGCGCTTCCCCGAGCTCGCCGGCGACGCCCTGGCGAGGCACCACGACCTGGTCGAGGCTGCGGTGAACGAGCACGGCGGCCGGGTCTTCGAGCGAATCGGGGACGCCGCGTACGCCGCCTTCGACGATGCGCTGCCGGCGGTCCTGGCCGCCGTTGCGCTCCAGCGCGTCCTCGCCACGACGGCATGGGGCGAGATGCCACGCCTGCGTGTCCGGCTCGCCCTGCTCAGCGGCGAGGTCGAGGAGCGCGACGGCCGCTACTTCGGGCCGCCGCTCTTCCGTGCCGCGCGGCTGCAGTCGCTGGCCATGGGCGGCGAGACACTCCTCTCCGGTACCACCGTCGAGGCGCTCGGTGGGCAGCTGCCCGAGAACGTGCGCCTGCGCGACCTCGGCGAGCAGCGACTCAAGGACCTTGCCGAGCCCGAGCACGTCTTCCAGCTCGTGCATACTGCGCGCGACGCCGCGTCGTCCGCGGTGCCTGCGTCACCCGCGACCGATCCGGAGGCATCGGCCCAGTCAGGAGCGAGGGAGGAAGAGGAGATCGTGAGCGACGAGTCCGCACCGATTCGCGTCATGCTCGTCGACGACCACACCGTGGTGCGCCGGGGCCTGCGCGGCTTCCTCGAGCTGCTGCGCGACATGGAGGTCGTGGGCGAGGCCGAGAACGGCTCACAGGCCGTCGCCGCGGCGGACCGCCTGCAGCCCGATGTCATCCTCATGGACCTCCTCATGCCGGAGATGGACGGCCTGACCGCCATCGCGCGCATCAAGGCCGATCACCCCGAGATCGAGATCGTCGCGGTCACCAGCTTCATCGAGGAGGAGAAGGTGACTTCGGCGCTCGAGGCTGGGGCGTCGGGCTACCTGCTGAAGGATGCAGAGGCGGATGAGGTGGCCAACGCCATCCGCGCCGCCTACGCTGGCGAGGTGCACCTGGATCCGGCCGTGGCCCGCATGCTGGCCCAGCGCATTCGCAACAAGCGCACGGGTGACGAACCGGTCGAGGAGCTCACGGCGCGCGAGAAGGAGGTCCTGGCGCAGCTCGGCAAGGGCGCCTCGAACAAGGAGATCGCGTACGCCCTCTCGATCACCGAGCGGACCGCGCGGACCCACGTCTCGAACATCCTGGGGAAGCTGGGGCTCGCCTCGCGCACCCAGGCTGCCCTCTGGGCGGTGGAGCACAAGCTCATCGACCCCGCCGCGGGGTAGATCGGCTTCACCGGGCCTACCGGCTCGGCGGCCCGCCGCCGTCCGGGCCCTCGACCATCTCACGGTCGAAACAGCGCTCGGGAGGGCCGCGCAACCTCTGTCGAGCTGCCTCTCCGGACGTTTCGGTCACCCGGTGGTCGAAACGCCCGATGAGCGCCTGCCCAACGGACGTTTCCGTCACCTGACGGTTGGTTGCCGGTGGCGCAACGAGCCTCTGGCCGACGCCTCCTCTTCCGCTCCCATGATTCAACTGGGTGATTCAGATCGCGCGGCTAGCTCGCATCCGGCGCTGCCTGATTCACCCAGTTGGTTCACCGCGCATCCGGGAGGCCGCCGTCCGCGCGATCTGATTCGTCCATTGGAATCACATAGCGGAGAGACCCACGGCACGGATAAGCTCATGCGACGCGGCGAGGCCCTGAGACGCGGCGAGGCCCTGAGACGCGGCGAGGCCCTGAGACGCGGCGAGGCCGGAGCCCTGGCGGGCCCCGGCCATCGGTCGCAGGAGAAGGGTTCGTCAGGCGGTGACGGCGGTTCCCGTCTCGCCCGTCCCGAAGACCGAGGTCCACGCGGCGCGGACCAGGCCGAACGGGCTGCCGAAGACGCGGATGACGTCCACCAGGATCAGGGTGATCAGCGCCACCTCGACGCCCTTCGTGATCCAGCCGAGCGTGAAGTACGGCCCGATCGCGAGGTAGCCGGCGATCGTCATGGCGGCGAAGCCACCGAGCGCTAGGCGGGGGAACCAGCTGAAGCGCTCGACGAGGGCCATCGGTGCGATCGCGCCGAGGACGTAGAGTACGGCCAGGCTGGCGTAGCCGATCGAGTTGAGGGTGAAGAGCAGGCCGCCGAGCCGGAAGTGGATGATGCTGGTCGTCATCGTCAGCGCGACGATGGCGAGGGTGAGCACCACGCCGGTGGCCCGGTTCTGCAGGAGCTTGGTCACGTCGGGTCCTCCATTCATTCGTCGGCGCCGGATGAGTCGGCGTCGTATTGCGATTTCGATGGAGACGACGGTACGGGCGCAGCTCGGCACGCCCATCGGGCAGCCGCTGCACACCGAGGTGGCTTTGAGGCCGATGTCGCCGCTCGGCGCAATGACGTAGGTTCGGCGGCGACTCCGCCGCTCCGACACGTGTGGCGGCGCGTCGTACCATGCGCCGCATGACGAGCGTGATCTCGAAGGAGCCGAGCAGCTTCGACGATCCCGGGGCCACCCCCGACGCACAGCTCGACGACGAGACGCGGCGGCTGCTTCAGCACGCGGTGGACGAGGCGGCGCGCCTGCTCAAGGCGGATGGCGCGATGGTCTATCTCGTCGACCGCGAGC
>DAINOY010000167.1:0-4752 GCA_036743735.1 Chloroflexota bacterium | reverse complement strand
CGCTGCACTTTACGAAGGACGTTGCACCCTACGTGCTCCGCCGCGAGACCGTGGACGGGCCGATCATCAGGAGGTAGAGGTTGGGAGCAACCCCGTGCTGGGTGAGGTGGGCCTTGACGCCCACCATCGCGGTGGCCAGCATCGGTCCCAGCGTCGAGCCGAGGTCGCCGATCGCTCGGAAGGCGCCGGCGGTGGCGCCATGGCCGCCGGCGCGTCCGGCATCCATGACGTATGCCTGCATCGCCGGCCCGCGCAGCGCGTTGCCACCGCCCATGGCGAGCGACGCCAGGAGGATCCAGGCAGCGCTGGTCGAAAGCGCCATGGCCACCAGCCCGACGGCCATCGAGGCCAACAGCACCAGGATGATGGCGCGCCTGCCGTACCGGTCCGAGACGATCCCGGATGGGTAGAGCATCACGAAGCCAACCGTATTCGAGAGGAAGAGCGCCCAGCCGATGAAATCGGCGCCCACGTTCAGCTCGTCCACCGCAAAGAGCGGCAGGGCGGTGAACTGGGCGCCGGTCATCGTGAAGAAGACGACGAAGCTCACGCCGCTGATGAGCAAGAAGTCCCGGTTTCGCGCGAGGATCCGAAGCGCGGCCATTGGCGAGGCGTGGACCGCCGGCGCGTGATGTCGCGATTCGGTGACGAACAGCGCCGGAATGATCGCGACGACGGCCAGGGCGGCGTAGGCCCACAGCGCCATGCGCAGGTCGGTGGCGGCGGCGATCGAGCCGCCGATGAGCGGTCCGAACCAGAAGCCGATCCGCTGTGCGGCCTGGTACGACGAGAGGTGCCGGCCCCGAGTTGTCGGCGTCGAGAGATCCGCGACGGCGGCCAGTCCTGCCGTCGTCGACATGCCGGCCCCCACGCCCTCGACCACGCGCGCGAAGAGCAGCCACTCCCACGTTGGTGCCGTCGCGGAGAGAATGCCGGAGAGCGCGACGCCGATGATCCCAGCGACGAAGACGAAGCGGCGACCATACCGCTCCGATGCCGTTCCAACCGGGATGTCGGCCACCAGCCGCGATGCCCAGCGCATCGCGACGATGAGCCCCACGGCGAAGGCAGCCGCCCCGAGGTCGAGCGCGAAGAGCGGCACGATGGGCAGGCTCACGCCGATGCCCAGGGTCGAGATGCCCAGGGCCAGGAGCAGCGCGCCTGGACTGCCCCTCGGCGGCTCCGCTGCCGGGGCGTTCACCTCAGACGTGCGCGGCCTTCAGCGCCGGGAGGACGCGCTCCGCGAGCAGCTCCAGCGTCGCTTCGTATCGGTCGAACTGCATGCGCAGGTCGAAGACGAAGTGATCGATGCCGCGCTCGGCGATCTCGACGATCTGCTCGACGACCTCCTCGGGCTCACCGATGACGGCGATGCCGCGGATGTCCTCGATCGTCTGAAAGCCGCCGTCGGGCTGGATCCACGTCTTGCTCGCCTCGGATGAGCCGGCGAGCGCATCGATGTCGATGTCGGCGCGCGCGCGCCGCCGATCCGTGTCGACCTTGACGAGCGGGATGATCGAGCGCGTGATGCGCTTCCCGGCCTCCGCCTCCAGCTCGGCGAGGAGCTCGAGGCGGTTGTCGAGCGTCGCCAGCGGAATGCGCCCGGGCATCCAGGCATCGCACAGCGCGACGGTGGTTCTCACCGATGCCCGGCTCGTCCCGCCGTACCAGATCGGGATCTCGGCTCGTGGCTTTGGCCGCAGCGTCACGTTCTCGAACGAGAAGAACTCGCCCTCGAACGAGACCTCGTCCTCGCGCCAGGCCCTGTTCACGATCTGCACCATCTCGGTGAAGATCAGCTTGCGCTGCTCGCGGTTGAACCCGGCCGCGGCGAGCTCGGCGTGGTTGCTGCCCATCCCCAGGCCGGCGATGATCCGCGGTCCGTGCAGGTACGACATCGCCGCCAGGTCCTGCGCCAGCTTGAGCGGCCAGCGCAGCGGGATGAGGACCGCGCTGCCCAGGAAGATCCGCTCAGTCACCGAACCGATCGAGTTGAGGCAGGCGAGCGGCTCGATGAAGGTGCGGTCCGTGCCCTCCATACCGTGCGGCTTCCAGAGCAGGTGATCGCGGACCCAGATCGCGTCGAAGCCGAGCTCCTCGGCACGGACGCTGCCTCCGATGATGCGGCCGGGATCGGCGTGTTCGCCGAAGTGCGGGACGAGCACGCCGTAGGTCATCCCGTGCTCGGTGCGGTCGAGCGGCCGGCTCGACGCCGGCACCACCGCGGCCGTCATTGCGGCACGCCGGCGATGTAGCGACCGTAGCCAGGCTTGCCGATGACCTGGCGGTCGCGAGCCACGACGGTCCCGCGAACCATCGTCAGCGCGACATACCCCTTGACCTTCCAGCCCAGGTAGGGCGTCCAACCGACCTTGGTGTAGAGCCCCTCATCGGTCAGTGTCAGCTCGCGATCGAAATCGACGAGCACGATGTCGGCGTCAGAGCCGGGAAGGAGGGCGCCCTTGCGGGGCAGGATGCCGAGCATGCGGGCGGGTGCCTCGGAGAGGAGCTCGACGGCACGGCGCAGCGAGATCTTGCCGTCGTGCACATCGGTCAGCACGATCGAGTACTGCCAGTCGTACTGCGGCGAGCCCATGGCGGCATGCCACGCGTCGCTCTCCATCTGCTCGAGCTCCTCGAGCGTGTGGGGCGCATGGTCGGCGTCGATGCTGTCGATGTTGCCGTCGTTGAGCGACCGCCAGATCTCGTCCATGCGCGCCGCGTCCTCGGTGATGAATCCCCCAGGGCAGGCGCGACCCTTGAGGCGAAGGAGATCATCTCGTGTCAGGTGGTAGTACTTCGGATCGAGCGATGCAGTCACCCGCTGTCCCGCGGATTTGGCCGCCCGGATCAGGCGCAGCGAGCCGGCGGAGTGGGTGTGGACGAGGTTCAGCCGCACCCCGGTCAGGCGCTGTAGGTTCAGGAGCGTGTTGACGGCGGTGTGCCAGATCGCATCGGTCGTATAGACCTCGCCGAAGGTGTACCAGTTCGCCGGTTTGCCGGCGGCGAACGCCTCCTCGGAGAGCTCCTCGAACAGGCTCTGGTTGAAGGGGTGGACGTTCAGCGGAAGGCCGGTCGCTTCGACCGCGCGCATCGCCTTCAGGAGCGATGCCTCGTCGTTCATGGCGAGCCGCGGATCGTGCGGGTACGCCCCCGAAACCTGGAAGATCTTGTACCCGGTGGCCCCGGCCTCGGCCAGCGCAGCGATCTGCCCGAGATTCGTGCCCGCAACCCAGTGACCGAAGTCGATGATCGAGGTGGCGTCCGCGGCCGCGCGCTTCTCGAGGAACGTGTCGACGGTGTCGGTCGGCGGCTCGACGTTCGGCATGTCGATCATCGTCGTCACGCCGCCGGCGGCCCCCGCCTGCGAGGCGGTCAGGAAGTCCTCTTTGTGCGTGTAGCCGGGCTCGCGCGTGTGCGCGTGCGTGTCGATGATCCCCGGCAGCACCAGCCGATCCGTCGCATCGATCTCGTCGACGGCCTCCGTGGTGTTGTCACGCCCGACGAGGCCGACGATCTGACCCTCGTCGATGAGCAGGTCCGCCGGGACCAGCTGCCCGCCGACGTACGCCTGTCCGCCGCGGATCCTCGTTTGATAGTTCGCCATCAACTGCCTCCTGAATCGACCGGTACCTCGACGAAGTCGACCTCCGCCGGGGCATAGATTTCGAGCAATCGCGCATCGGACTCGCCGATGTTGCTGGCCGAGTGCGGCACACCGGGCGGAATGAAGACCGTGTCTCCCGGACCGGCCTCATGCGGCACGCCGTCGATCACGATGCCGACGCGGCCATCGAGGACGTGGTAGACGTTCTCCGCAGTGGTGTGCAGGTGATATGGGCCTGGCGCAGAACCGGCGAGGATGACGTTGAGGTGGAGATCCACCTGCACGGCGCCGATGTGCGGGTCGACGAGCCGGATCATCTGGCCACGCCCGTAGCGCAGCTGCGACTCACGACCCTCGCCGGCGCGGATGACCCGCGCCTCGCGGTCCGGCCGGCCGGGGAGCGTCATCAGGCCGCCTCCTCGACATGCTCGTGGAACCACGGCATGAGCCGGCGCTCCAGCCACTTCAGGAGGGTCGTGAGCCCCACGCTGACGGCCATGATCGCCAGGATCGGCACGAACAGGTTCGCGGTCTGGAAGAAGTTCGCGAAGCGGATGATCATTCCGCCGAGTCCGGTGATGATCGCGGTCATCTCGGCGACGATGACGCCGACCAGCGCCTGGCTCATCGCCACGCGGATGCCGGCGAAGATGAACGGCAGCGCGGCCGGCAGGACGATCGTCGCCACCATCTGCCGCTCCGAAGCGCACGCGACTCGGCCGACGTCGATCAGCTCGCGATCCACGTTCTTCACGCCGGCCACGGTGTTGATGATCACCGGGAAGACACCGGCCAGGAAGACGAGCGCCAGTCGCAGCTGGGCGTCGATGCCGAACCAGATCACGAGCAGCGGAATGAGCGCGATGGACGGCAGGGCGTAGAGGAACGAGACGTACGGGTCGAGGACGTACTCCGCCACGCGGAAGCGGCCCATCAGCAGGCCGATGGCGACCCCGACGACCACGGCCAGCCCGAAGCCCGCAATGAGCGCACCGATGCTGATCGCCAGCGCCGGCCAGAGCGTGAGCACGACGAGCCGGCAGGAGGCAAGGCGCTCGTCCGCGAGCCAGGCTTGCAGGAGCGCGAGCCCCCGGTGGGTGGCGTCGTGGGCAGCCCGCGCCGGGTCGGTCGTCTCTGCGGTCCAG
>DAINOY010000166.1:0-4760 GCA_036743735.1 Chloroflexota bacterium | reverse complement strand
GATCGGTGACCCACAGGCTCGACCAGCCGAGCCGGGACGCCGCGTCCGCCGCGGCCTCGAGGCCCTCGGGCCCCGCACCGGTTCCCAGGGTCGGCAGGATGAGTCCGAACCGCAACGGGCCACTCCTCTGCGGGGGTAGGAAAGAATGTTGCACTCCGATGCCGATGAAGACATCAGCCGTTGCCGGAATGATACTCGTGCACAGACCCGGCCGGCGGATCGGCCGGGGCCGCCGGAGTAGAATCTCGCCGATGTTCATCGACCCCGTCGCAATTCGGATCGGCCCGCTCTCGGTTCACTGGTACGGGATCATCATCGCCACAGCGGTCCTCATCGGTGGCGTGATCGGCACCATGGAGGCGAGGCGCCGTGGCGAGGATCCCGACAAGGGCTGGTCCATGCTGCTGCCGACGATCGTGCTGGCCGTCATCGGCGCACGGATCTACCACGTCATCCACGAATGGGACTTCTACCGCGAGAACATCGCGCTCATCCCGCAGGTCTGGAACGGCGGAATCGGGATTCCCGGCGCGGTGATGGGCGGGGCGCTGGCGATCGCGCTCTACACCCGCTGGGCGAAGCTGCCCACGTGGCGCTGGCTCGACATCTTCGCGCCGGCCCTGCTGCTCGGCCAGGTCATCGGCCGCCTGGGGAACTTCGTGAACCAGGAGCTGTACGGGCCGCCGACCACCCTCCCGTGGGGCATTCCGATCGATGCGGCGCACCGCGCCGGCACCCCGTGGGACCCGATCACCTTCCCGGTCGACACGACGCGCTTCCATCCGCTCTTCGCCTACGAGATGATCCTCAACGCGATCGGCGTGGTCGTCCTGCTGTGGATCGGCCGTCGCTTCGCGAGGCGGCTCTACGACGGCGACATCGCGCTCATCTACATCATGTGGTACGGCGCCGTGCGCACCGCGCTCGAGTCGTTCCGCAACGAGACCGGCAACTGGCACATCCTCGGCATCCCGACCGCGATGTGGATCGGGATCATCGGCTTCATCCTCGCCGGCGGATTCCTCATCCTGCGGCACCGCCAGGGCTGGGGGACCCCCGGCGCCTGGCTGCATCGCGACACCTCATCGAAGACCGATGACGGCGAGGCGCCACAACCGCAGGCCACGGAGCCGTCACCTGGCTGACCGGCCCTCGATCCTGCCCGATGTCACCGCCACGATCGGTGATACGCCGCTGATCGCTCTCGATCGGCTCGGCGAGAGCGTGACGCCGCGCCTCGTGGGCAAGCTGGAGTCGGTCAATCCGGGCGGCTCGGTGAAGGACCGCATCGCGCTGCCCATGATCGAGGCAGCGGAGCGCGCCGGCCTCCTCAAACCCGGCGGCGTCATCGTCGAGCCGACCAGCGGCAACACCGGCGTGGGGCTGGCGCAGGCAGCGGCCGTCAAGGGATACCGGTGCATCTTCGTCATGGCCGACAAGCAGAGCGAGGAGAAGCGAGCACTGCTGCGCGCCTACGGCGCGGAGGTCGTGATCTGTCCCACCGACGTGGCTCCCGATGACCCGCGCTCCTACTACTCGGTCTCCGACCGGCTGGCGCGCGAGGTCCCGGGCGCATGGAAGCCCGACCAGTACCACAACGAGGAGAACCCTCGCGCGCACGAGGTCGCCACCGGCCCGGAAATCTGGGACGCGACCGGCGGCAGGATCACGCACTTCGTCGCATCCATCGGCACGGGCGGCACGATCTCCGGCGTCGCTCGCGCGCTGCGCGCAAGAAACCCCTCGGTGCTGATCATCGGGGCGGACCCCGCAGGATCGGTCTACTCGGGAGGGGATCCGCACCCCTACCTCACCGAGGGGATCGGCGAGGATTTCTGGCCTGGCACCTACGACACCGACAGCTGCGACATCATCGTCCGCGTCAGCGACCGTGACTCGATGCTCATGGCCCGCGCCGCCACCGCGCGAGAGGGGATCCTGATGGGCGAGTCGTGCGGCACCGCACTGTGGGCCGCGCTCCAGGTCGCGCGGGATCTCGACGATCCCGATGCGCTCTTCGTCGTGCTCCTGCCCGACGGGGGTCGGAACTATCTCGGCAAGCTGTACGACGATGATTGGCTGCGCGAGAATGAGCTCCTTGGCGCCGATGAGGAGGTTGCTGCCTACGACTGGCGGGCGACCTCGCCGGAGGTCGTCGTCCGCCGCTAGGACGAAGCGAGGCCGGCCCGTCGGGACGGCCTCGCCATCGGCTGCTGGAGCGTGGCCGTCAGCAGGAGACGGCCTCGTTGAACGCCTCGAAGGTGCCCTTCGGGTTCGGCTGCCAGATCCAGGCATGGAGCGCGTAGAAGGCAGGGATCTCGTATCGGTTCGGCGCGCCGGTCTCCATGAACATCTGGTCGAAGAGCATGGGCCCCATCGCGTTCTCGCCGTGCTCCTCCTTCCACGGCCCCTGGAACACGACGTACTCGAGCGCCACGAGCTTCAGCTTGCCGTGCTTGTCGGGCGCGTAGACGAGTGCCTCCGGCTGCGCCGGGTCGACCGTGGTGTCGAGCAGGCTGCCGTTGATGAGGTGGAAGCCCATGGCGCCGGTGTTGTCGAAGGACGAGATGCACTCGTGCAGCGGCCCTTCGGGCGGAAGCGCGTAGCCGGCGCGCTCCGCCTGCTCGATGCTGTTGAAGCGCGCCGTGGCCGCCCGCGCGATGTCGAGGTCGGACCGCCTGGCCGAGACCGTCGAGAAGGTCGCCGCGGCGAGGATCGCCGCGAGGCCGATGGCGAACGCCACGCGGCGCGATGTGCTGTGTGTCATCTTCGTCACTCTCCTTCGATGACCGGGAAGATGTCCTGGGCCACCAGGCCGTGCGCCTCACGATGCACGCGAGCCGCCGCGCCGGCGTCCGGTGCGTCGACCAGGCAGAAGACCTTGCCGTTGCCCTCGTCGACCCAGTAGCGCAGGTAGCTGACGCCGTGCTGCGCCTGCGCCTGGAGATCGGCGAGGTGTGCCTGGCGAACGTCCTTGACGGCGACCCCGCCGTCGATGCTGTGCATGTCCATGAAGAGCGGCATGCGTGTCTGCTCCTTTCGCGGGTTTGGCTGGTGAGCGGCCGTTCGACCCTGCGCCCGACGAAGGCTCAGGCCTCGATCAGCAGCTCGTAGATCTCGCTCACCGGGTGGCCGGCGCGCTCGTGGATGCGGATGACCGCCTCGCGGGAGGGTCCGGTGGCAAGACAGAAGGCCTTGCCTCGCACCGGATCCAGCCATGTGCGCTCGAAGTGGACGCCTTCGTCCGCCTCGATCGCCAGGTCGCGTTCGCGAGCCTCGACGAGCTGCTGCCGGCTGACGGCAAAGAAGCCGGAGTGGACGTCAAGGAACTGCGGCATACACGCCTCCGTTGCGCACTGGACCGAGCGGTCGTTGCGCAATCTGTGGCCATGCGTGCAGCGCGTCATCGGATGGCACACCGATGTGCCGGATCGCGAAATGACCGAGTCATCGGTCGTTCGACCGATGCGGGACGATGGACAGCCAGTCGTAGACTCGCGCCATGAGCAGCGCCGGTCAGGTTCAGTGCCCCATCCTTGTCGGCCGCGATGACCTTCTCGAGCATTTCGATGAGCTCATCGCAGAGGCGAACGCCGGTCGGGGGAGCGCGATCTTCCTCTCGGGCCGCGCCGGTCTGGGCAAGACCCGCCTGATGCGGGCCGCGGGTCGCAAGGCCGAGGCGGCGGGGCTCCGCGTCGATGGTGGGGCGGTGGCCCCGCAGGACCACCAGGTCCCCCTCGCCTCCATCCGCGAGCTGGCCGTCGGGCTGCGCGGCGACGAGCAGTGGGGCACGCTCTCCGAGGATCTGCTGGCGATCGACGGCCGCCATGACGGCGATTCGCTGGGCTCGCGGCGCCTGATCGTTCGGGCGGCCGCGGACCGGATCCTGGACAGCATCGACCGCCCGTCGATGCTGGAGTTCCAGGACCTCCACTGGACCGACGAGATGAGCCTGGAGGTGATCGGCGAGCTGGCTCGCCACGTCGCCGACAGGCCGCTGCTGCTGGTGTGCGACTATCGCGCCGACGAGTTCCCCGCGGATGGCATCCACCGCGAATGGCGGTCCAGGATCCTCAGCCAGCGCCATGCGGACGAGATTCGGCTTCGACCTCTCACCCTCGAAGAGACCGGAATGGCGACGACGCTCATCCTGGGCGGCGAGCTCCCGGCCCCGCGCGAGGTCGTCGAGGCCGTGCACGAACGCACGAACGGCATCCCGCTGCACATCGAGGAGCTGCTCGCCGCCCTGGACCCCGAGGCGCGGGCCGATGGGCGTCGCATCCGGGAGGCGCACGTTCCCGACACGATCGGCGACGCGGTCCTGGTCAGGCTGGAACGGCTCTCGCCTGATGCCCAGGCGGTCGCGCGGGCCGGGGCGGTCATCGGTCGCTGCTTCCGGCCCGATGTGCTGGCGGGCGTCCTGGACCGGCCGATGACCGAGCTCGATGCGCCGCTCCAGGAGCTCGAGGAGGCCGCCATCCTCTATCCGTTCCAGTACGTGGACGGCGGCTACTACGACTTCCGCCACCAGCTGCTGCGCGACGCGATCTATGACGCCCTGCCGCCGTCTCAGCTCCGAAGGTTCCATGCCCTGGCCGCGGAGTTCGTGATGTCGCTCGAGGCGTCCAGCGTGGTCCACGCCTCGCGCCACTACGAGAGGGCTGGACTCCGCTCGCAGGCCTTTCGCACCTCCCTCACGGCAGCCGGCGAGGCCAGCCGCATCTCTGCGCGCCAGGAGGCGTATGAGCTCTATCAGCGGG
>DAINOY010000165.1:0-4771 GCA_036743735.1 Chloroflexota bacterium | reverse complement strand
TGATCGACATCTCCTGCGTGAACGCCTGGACAATATTGGCAAGCCGGTCAGGCGCTGCAGCGCCGCCGGTTCGCCGCGATCGCGGAGCAGCCCGACGATGGCGTGGTCGATCGCCTGGACTAGCTCTGGATAGGTCAGGTGGCCGCCCGATGCGCCGAGCTGAAGCGGCCGGCTCTGCACGGCGTCGCGCAGCCGGTCCTCGGCTGATGGACGGCGGAGGCGGAGCACGACGGCATCGCCGCTGGTGCGCGACTCGCGCGGGACGAGCGAGACGAGCCGCATCCCGGCAGCGGCGCCGGCCACGGCGGTCGCGATGAGCCGATCGGGATCATCGCCCTCGAGCACGAGGCTGCACCAGCCGCCGGGCTTGAGCGCCGTGGCGGCGGAGGCGAGCGCGCGGCGCAGGGCCGTCGCCTCCGCGCCATCGGGCGCGTGACCCGGGCCGCCGAAGAGCGGCTCGAGACGAAGCGTGGCGGCCGCCTCGCGGCCGAGCAGGAAGGCGGTGGCCAGGTACTCGAAGCTGAGCTCGTCGATCGACGCATCGCCGGGCGCTGCGCCGAGGACGAGGTCGACGCGCTCCTCGGGCAGGTACTCGGCCACGACCGCCGGCCGGCAGCGCAGCCACAGGACGTTTGCGCCGCCCATGCCCCCGAGCTCCTCGGCGTCGGCGGCGAACCGCGCCGGGTGGCGCTCGGCGGCCGGGACCGCCACGGCGGCGCGGACGTCGGCGACGGCCGCCTCGAAGAGCCGCCAGACGTTGACCTCGCGCTGGTACCGGCTCGCGGGCTGCCGGACGTGGCCGCCGCTGATCCGCAGGCTCGCCACCCGGCCGGGATAACCGTTCAGGCGGCTGGCGGGCAGCAGGCAGGCGGCGAGCGCCAGCCGCAGGGCGTTGGCGATCGGTCCGTCGCGAATCTCGCTATCGATCTTGGCAGCGATCACCTGGAGCGCATGGAGGTTGCGCGGCGTATAGAGCGCGAGCAGCTCGTCGACGAGCTCGTCCCGGCCGTCGAGGATCGGAAACCGCTCGCGCAGCTCGCCATACGCGAGCCCGTGCCGCACGTCCCCCGCGCCACCGGGGCGCGGATCGGGCCGCACGGTGGACGCGTAGCGCGGCTCGTCGCGCGCCACCGGTGGGTCAGGGGCGATCGCGGGTGGCGGTGGCGGTCCGCCGGGCTCGCCGATCGGCGCGTCGGGCGCGGCGGTCAGGCCGACCGGCGCGGGGGGCAGGTCGTCGGCGTCCGGCACCGACGTCGGCTCGGCGTGCGGCTCGGCAGCCGCCTCGTGGGCTTCGGCTTCACCGGCAGGAGCCTCGTCGATCCCGAGCTTGGCGAGGTCGGCTGCGTCGACCGCGGCCACGCGTTCGGGAGCGCCGCCGATGGCCAGGTCGCAGGTTGAGCAGAGGTAGATCTTCCGTCCGGGTGCCGCCCCACCACGCGGCCAGATGAACTGCTCACCGACGACCGGTGCCCGGCAGGTCGGACAGCGCGTGGCATAGAGCTCCTCGATGTGCTGTCGGAGTGGCACATCGACGCGACGAGACGCGGCCAGCTGGGCGAAGGCGGCGTCGAGCAGCGACGCCTCGATCCCACCGAGCAGCGCCTGGCCGGCGAGCTGCGCGAAGGGGCTCGGGTCGGCGACGACCGCCTGCATGCCGTGGGCGATCGCGCGGCGGGCGGTCCATCCGGTGCCCGCCCACGGGTCGAGGATCGTGTCGCCCGGCGACGCGAACGCGTTCAGCTCGGCGTCGAGGAGGTTGTCGGCCGGCGAGGGGAAGTAGCGCTCGAGCAGCGCGAGGCCGATGCGACGACGCGGGAGGACGACATGGTCGATGCTGCGCCCGTCCGCGTCGCTCATTCGCCCCTACGGTTCTTCGATCAGCTCCTCTTCGAGCTCGGGCTCGGTCGAGTACTCCGGCAGGCTGGTGTCGAGCTCCTCGACCTCCTCGGAGTCCTCGTCGACTTCCTCGCTCTCCTCCTCGTCATCGTAGCGGAGCGCGGTGCCCTTCATGTACGGTCGAACGTCACCGGCGCGGGCCCCCGACGCGCCCGGGAACGAGACCTTGCCGAAGTTGCTCGGATGGGCGAACACCTCGCGGATGATGACCCGCACGTCGTCGTCATGGACCTGGGTCAGGGCCGCCTCGTAGCGGTTGCCACCGGCGATGAGCTTGAGCAGCCGGGTGGCGATCCGCGGTTCGACCTGCCCGATCTCGACGGTCCCGACGTTGACGACCAGCTGCTCTCCGTCGACCCGCAGCGCCACGGCGTCGCCGGCCGACAGGCTGGCGAGCTGGCGGGGCGGCGCGATGTTGATGAGCCGGGCGTGCCCGGTCTTTCCCATCTCCTCGATGAAGAGCGTGGCCGGCGCGCGCACCACGCGGCCCTCGCCATCGGACCCGTTCGAGCCGCCGACGAGCAGACGCAGGCGCTCGACGTTGCGCAGCGCGATCCGGTTCGTGGCATCGCGCTCCAGGGCGTGCTCGTAGGCTTCAAGCGCGGCCTGCGTGTCGCCCAGCTCGGCGAGCGCCTTGCCAAGCCGGTTGTACGCGTCGACATCGGCCCCGAGCTCGAGCAGGGCACGGTTCGCCCCGACCGCCTCCTGCCAGTTGCCGTGCGTGGCATGGTCGATCGCCGCTTCCGCCAGCTGGCGACGCTGGCGTGTGGTCTGTTCGGTGTCTCCCAGGGTCATCTGATGACCGGTCTCCGATCTGCAAACGAAGGGCAGCGCGCGGCAGAGGGGCGCGCTGAAGCGCCTCGTTGTATCACCGGCCCGATCGGGCTGTCAACGCGACCCGGAATCGACGGGTCAGGCGCTGTGGATGAAGAGCGCCAGCGCCAGGCCGAGCAGGGCCAGGATGCCGAACTCGCGCAGCACCGCCCAGCCGCCGGTGCCCTCCGCCAGCGCATCGGCCGCGCCCGACCATGTGTAGAAGCCAAGCGCGACGAGCGCTGGGCCGATGGCGCCGGGCAGGCGCAGCAGGAGCAGCGCCGCGGCGATCTCCGCCAGCGCCAGCGTGTGCAGCAGCGCCTCGAAGGCGGCCTGGCCCGATGACCGCCCGCGGGCTTCCGCCGAGCGCAGGCCCAGCACGAACCCGCCTGCGGCGAGGAGGATCACCGGCGAGGGCCAGCCAGCCGGCCCGAAGAGGTTGAGCAACCCCGCCCAGGCGGCGAAGACGATCCCGACCAGGACGAGGTCGATCCCCAGGCGGAACCCGCCGCCCGACCGCGCGACCCGCATCTCGAGCCAGATCACCGACCACAGCAGCACCGCGGCGACCGGGCCCAGGAGCAGGACGACGCCACCCGGCAGCGAACGGCCGAAGAGCGTGAGCGCGGCCGCGGCCAGCGCGGTGGTGAGGTAGCGGCCCAGCCCCAGGCCCTGCTGCGCCGGACCGAGCAGGTAGATCGCGCCGAAGCCGCCGATCGCCAGGGCGAGGGCCACCGCGACCGCCAGGATGGGGCCGGTCGCGAGCCAGCCGGCGGCCGCGACGATCGCGAGCAGCACGGCCAGGCCGATCGCCTCCGGCCGCTCGATCCGCTCGCGGATCGCCGTCGCCGCGCGACGGCGCGTCAGCCGGCCGGCCATCCACACAGCTCCAGCAGCCCGTCGACGTCGCGCGTGCCGGCCACCTGGTCGCTGCTCAGCCAGGCGCGGCGTGCCACGGATGTGCCGAATCGCAGGTTGTCGAGCTCCTCGGTGCGATGCGCGTCGCTCGAGATCGTGAGGCGCACCCCGGCGCGGCCGGCACTCCGCGCCAGCTCATCGGGGAGGTCGAGCCGCGGCGACCCGTTGATCTCGAGCATCGTGCCCGTTCGGGCGGCGGCCGCGAAGATCGCGTCCCAGTCCATCACCACCGCATCGCGGGTGTTCACGATCCTGCCCGTCGGATGGGCGAGCACGTCGACGTGCGGGTTCTCGATCGCGGCCAGCGCGCGCCGCGTCAGCTGCTCAGGCGCCTGGCGCCGCGCACTGTGCATGCTCGCGATGACGACCTCGAAGCGCGCGAGGATCGCATCGTCGTAGTCGAGGGTGCCGTCCGCGCGAATCTCCAGCTCGGTGCCGTGCAGGACCCGGAACGGCGCGAGCTCGCGGTTCACGCGGTCAATCTCGACCCGCTGCTCGTCGACCCGCTCGGGACTCAGCCCGCGCGTGATCCCCAGGCTCGGCGAGTGGTCGGTGAGGACGATCCAGGCCAGGCCACGGTCGCGCGCGGCGCGCGCCATGGCCTCGATGGAGTCGACGCCATCGGTCCAGTCGGAGTGCACGTGCGTATCGCCACGGAGCTCTTCGAACGACACGAGCGAGGGGAGCCGCCCCTCGCGCGCGGCTTCGATCTCGCCATCATCCTCGCGCAGCTCGGGCGCGATCCACGGCAGGTCCAGGCGCGCGTACACCGTCTCCTCGTCCGCGGCGAGGAGCAGCTCGCCGGTCTCCAGCTCCTTGAAGCCCTTCTCGGACAGCGACAGGCCACGGTCGAGCGCGATACCTCGCAGCGCGACGTTGTGTTCCTTGCTGCCGGTGAAATGCACGAGGTGCGTGCCCCAGGCCGGCGGTGCGCAGACCATGAGGTCGATCTGCGGGCCGTCACGCAGGACGATGCTGGACTTGTCGATTCCCGCCGACAGGACTCGGTCGACGCTCGGCAATCCGTCGAGCGCCGCGATCACCGCCGCCGGATCGTCGACGGCGGCGAGGAGATCCAGGTCGCCGATCGTCGCACGCCGGCGTCGGAGCGAGCCGGCCGGCTCGATCTGGCTCAGCGTGTTCG
>DAINOY010000164.1:0-4782 GCA_036743735.1 Chloroflexota bacterium | reverse complement strand
TGCTCGCCGACCCGGAGGGCAACGAGTTCTGCGTGGCTCCCGCCTGAGCGCGGGCCAGCGCGGCGCGGACGCCCGCTGACCGCACCGACGCGCGAGCCGCATCCTGCGTCGGCCGATATCCTCGACCGATGCCCGACGATTCCCACCGACCGCACCACGTCGAGCGGCGCGGTCCGCGGAGCGCGATCCCGATCATCATCGGGCTCGCGCTGCTCGTCGCGGTCTGGCTGATCCCGGACCTCTCGCCGCGCGAGTCGCTGCCGGTGCAGGGCGACCAGCAGCTTCGTGCCCGGCTCGTGGAGGCGCCCGGCGCGCCAGACGCCCAGGGCGTCGTCACCGCGCGAGTCGAGCTGCTCGAGGGTGACCGTTCCGGGGAGCACACCGATGCGCTGGTGCAGGGCGGGACGATGGGGCCGGGCATTCCCGGCGTCCCGGTCGAGTACCGCGCCGGCGACGAGGTGATGGTCACGACGTTCACCGGCCCTGCCGGCGGGACCCAGGCGCAGATCTCCGACACCTGGCGGGTCCCGGTGCTGGCGGCACTCGCCGCGCTCTTCGCCCTCGCTGTCGTCCTGGTGGGTGGGTGGCGCGGCCTGACCTCGCTGCTCGCCCTGGCGCTGACGCTCCTCGTCGTCGTGAAGGTCATGGTGCCGCTCACCCTGCGCGGCGCCGACCCGGTGATCCTCGCGGTCGGGATCGCGGCCGCGCTCACCGTCGTCTCGTTGCTCCTGACCGAGGGCCCACGTCGCTCGACGCTCGCTGCGATGCTCGGGACCGGTCTCGCGCTGGCGCTCACGGCGGGCCTGGCAGCCGCGTTCACGGCGCTGGCGCGCTTCTCGGCGCTCGGGGGGTCCGAGGAGATCGGATTCCTGATCCCGCTCCTCGGAGAGCGGCTCGATCCGCGCGGCCTGCTGCTGGCGGCGACGATCCTCGGGGCGCTCGGCGTCCTCGACGACGTGACGATGACCCAGGCGGCCACCGTCGAGCAGCTGGCGCTGGCTGACCGGCGAGCACCGCGCCGGCAGATCTTCCAGCGCGCCATGGAGGTGGGCCGCTCGCACATCGCGGCGATCGTGAACACCCTCGTCCTCGCCTATCTCGGCGCGGGGTTGCCGCTGCTCCTGCTCTTCGCCGTCGGGACGCAGTCGCCGCTCACGATCCTCAACGGCGAGATCGTCGCGGTCGAGGTCGTGCGTGCGCTCGTCGGCAGCATCGGGATCGTGGCGGCGGTCCCGCTGACGACCCTCATCGCCGCCTGGCTCGTGCCGGCGCCGGGCGAACGGGCGTCCGAGCAGGCACGACCGGCGGCATCGGTCTGACGGTACACTCGCCGTCGTGACGACTGAGACGATCCTGTTCACCTCGGAATCGGTGACCGAGGGCCATCCCGACAAGCTGTGCGACGCCGTCGCCGACGCCATCCTCGACGAGGTGCTCACAAAGGACCCCACCGCTCGCTCGGCGGTCGAGGTGGCCACCACGACGGGTCTCGTCTTCGTCCTGGGAGAGCTGACGACCGAGACCTACGTCGACGTGCAGAGCATCGTGCGCGAGACGGTGAAGGAGATCGGCTACAACGACTCGCGGCTCGGATTCGACTGGGAGACCTGCGGCGCGATCGTGGCCGTGAAGGAGCAGAGTCCGGACATCAAGCAGGGTGTCGACGCGGCGCTCGAGGCGCGGGAGGGCACCGAGCCGATGGAGCTGGGCGCCGGCGACCAGGGGATGATGTTCGGCTACGCCAGCGACGAGACCGACGAGCTCATGCCGATGCCGATCGTGCTCGCGCACCGCGTGGCGCAGCGCCTGGCCGAGGTGCGCAAGGACGGCACGCTGCCGTTCCTGCGACCCGACGGCAAGAGCCAGGTGACGGTCGAGTACGGTCCGGACGGTCGCCCGCAGCGCGTTCACACCGTGCTCGTCAGTACCCAGCATGATCCGGAGGTCGGTTCCGAACAGCTCGCCGAGGTGGTTCGTCGCGAGGTGGTCGAGGCGGTCATCCCGCCGGACCTCCTCGACGGCGGCACGCGACACCTCGTCAACCCCACCGGGCGCTTCGTGGTGGGTGGACCGATGGGAGACTCGGGCCTCTCCGGCCGGAAGATCATCGTCGACACCTACGGCGGCATGGCGCGCCACGGCGGCGGCAGCTTCTCCGGCAAGGACCCGACGAAGGTCGACCGCTCCGCCGCCTACGCGGCCCGATGGGTGGCGAAGAACGTCGTCGCGGCGGGCCTGGCGCGGCGGTGCGAGCTGCAGCTCGCCTACGCGATCGGCGTCGCGCGTCCACTGGCGATGAACATCGAGACGTTCGGCACCGGCACGGTGGACGATGCGCGGATCCTGGCCGTGATTCGAGACGAGTTCGACCTGCGGCCCGGGGCGATCATCGAGGCGCTCGACCTGCGCCGGCCGATCTACCGCCCCACCGCTGCCTACGGGCATTTCGGCCGTCCGGACCTCGACCTGCCGTGGGAGCGCACCGACCGCGCCGACGCGCTGCGCGCCGCCGCCCTCGGCACCGCCGCACCGGCCTGACCCGGGCGGCCGCGGAGCGACCGATGCAGGCCCACGATCGCGGCCATTCGCATGCCCACCGGCATGAGCAGGCGCAGCGGCATGCCGGCGAAACGGCGCCGCGCCGGCGCGGGCGGCGCGGGATGCTCGCGCAGCTCGTGGGCTGGGCCCAGACCGCTCGCGGCAGGGGGCCCGACGAGCGGGGACTGCCGCGGCTTCCCGCTGACGCGCGACGCGGCGACCTGGCGCGCGCCTACCTCGCCGCGGAGCGCGACGCCGATCACCGCCGCGCCGCGGCGGCAGCCACGACGCAGCTCGAGCGAGCCGCCTCCGACGGCCAGTGGCTCGCCGCCGATGCCTGGGGCCACCGCGCGCTGTGGCATTACGAGCAGGCGGGGATGGAGCTGCACGCGACCCGCGCCGCCCGGCGTATCGCCGACGTCCGGCTGCTCGGTGGTGATGCCGCCGGGGCCCGCCGCTACTATGCCGAGGCGATCAGCGAGGCGCGCGACCTCGGCGCCGAGCGCGAGGAGGGCCTCGCGGCGCTGGGCCTGGGCCGGGCGCATCTCGAGCTTCGCCGCGTCGGCGAGGCCAGGCGGCTGGCGCAGATCGCGATCGATCTCCTGGAGCGCTGTGGCGCGCCGTCGGAGGAGATCGCCGCGGCGCTCGCGCTGCGCGGCACGGAGAAGCAGGTGACGCACGAGGAACAGGGCACATGAGCGGTCGGCGCGAGATGCAGGTCGGGATCATCGGTGCCGGTGTGATGGCGGAGGCCATGATCGCCGGGCTCCTCGCCGACCACGCCGTGAGCGCGGATCGGCTCGTCGCCTCGCACCCGCGCCGTGAGCGCCGCGAGTCGCTCGCCGAGCGGCACGGGATCGAGGTCGTCGCGGCCAACGCCGATGTCCTGCGCGAGACCGAGATCATCGTCCTGGCGGTGAAGCCGCAGATGCTGGCGCGCGTCATGCGTGAGCTCCACGGCCAGCTGCGCGACGAGCAGGTCGTCCTCTCGATCGTGGCGGGCGCGAAGCTCGGGACGCTGACACGCGGCCTGGCCCACGCCGCGGTCGTCCGCGCCATGCCGAACACGCCGTCGCAGATCCGGCGCGGGATCACGGTCTGGGCGGCGTCATCGGCCTGCTCGGCGCGCCAGCGCGACCTGGCCCGAGCCGTCCTGCGTGCGCTGGGCGCCGAGCGGCAGGTGGAGGACGAGGAGTTCGTCGCCATGGCGACTGCGCTCTCAGGCACCGGACCGACGTACCTGTTCGCCATCATGGAGGCGCTCGTCGACGCCGGCGTGCACATGGGCTTCCCGCGGGAGCTGTCGCACGACCTCGTGGTCGCCACCCTGGTCGGATCGTCGGAGTACGCGGCGCGCTCTGAGCTCCATCCGGCCCAGTTGCGCAACGCGGTGACCTCGCCCGGCGGCACGAGCGCCGCGGCGATCTACGAGCTCGAGAAGGGCCGCTATCGCACCGTCCTGTCGGACGCCGTGTGGGCCGCCTATCGGCGCACGCAGGAGCTGGGGGAGCGGCTCGACGCCGACGTCGACCGCAGCCCGGGAGCCGAGCCGGCCTGATGTTCGCGGTGATCATGGCCGGGGGCTCCGGGACCAGGCTCTGGCCCCTCTCGCGGCGGCGGACCCCGAAGCAGCTGCTGCCGCTCACCGGCGAGTCGTCGCTGCTGCAGCAGACCGTTCGGCGCGCCTCGGCGCTACTGCGTCCGGAGGACGTCTACGTCATCACCGCCGCGGCGCACGTTCGTGCCACCCGCGAGCAGCTGCCGCAGCTTCCGGAGGACAACATCCTGGGCGAGCCGCTCGCCCGCTCCACCGCCGTCGCGGCCGCGCTCGCGACGGTGCTCGCCCGACGCGATGAGGACGAGGTGTCGATCGTCCTGCCAGCCGACCACTTCGTCGCGGACGCCGACGCGTTCACGAACGCCCTTCGTGAGGCGACGCGCGTCGCGGAGCGTGGGTACCTCGTGACGCTGGGGGTCGTGCCGCAGCACCCGGCCACGGGCTACGGCTACATCAAGGCCGGCCAGCCGTTCCACGAGACGAGCGGCGCGGCACCGGTCGAGCGCTTCGTCGAGAAACCCGACGCGGCCACGGCGCGTGGCTACCTCGACGAGGGCGGATACCTGTGGAACGCGGGGATCTTCGTCTGGCGCGTCTACGCCTTTCGACAGGCCGTGGAGCGCTATCAGCCAGAGCTCGACGCGGCGCTGGGCCGAATCGCGGCGCTGAACCGTCTCCCCGGCTGG
>DAINOY010000163.1:0-4795 GCA_036743735.1 Chloroflexota bacterium | reverse complement strand
CCTCGTGTGCCAGGTCGGCTCCACGCGGCTCACCTACGATGCGCGGGCGATCGACGATCTCCATACCTGGCTCACGGCGCAGGGTGACTGGGTTCCACTCGGCGCCGCCGACGAGCAGAAGGATGCGGCGGACGGCACGGTCGAGGCGTTCGGTCGCTCGTCGGACAACCCGCTCGGCGGGTGGTACGGGCTGCGGAAGGGCTATCGCGGCCGATTCGGGATGTACCTGCCGCCGCTCCTCGAGGCGCTGGGCCTCGTGGAGCTGGAGCACAACCCGCGCAACAACCGCGTCCGCGCGCTCTGAGACCGGGCCGCGTGGTCTTGGCGCCGCGGCGGCCGCACGCGAACCGTCCAGATTCACGCCAGGTGCGCATTGTGGTGCCGCCGCCCGGGGCATTGCCGGGCGAACGTGCCCACTTCACGCCCGGTGCGCATTGGGACCGTTCCGCGCCTCGTTTCGGGGAGCTGGGCCAGCGGATAGCTCCATAACGCGCGCCCGATATGAATTCGCACGCTTTCGCAGGCGGCCGGTGCACATCGAAGGAGCGCCACGCGGGCAATGACGGCTGGCGCTCGGACAGTCCCTCGCGCCCACGTCCCATGAGCAGGTGCGACCGATGACGTAGGCGCCGCACGTCGAACGGTCGCGTCGCCACGAGCGATGCGGCCGATGGCCCGGACCAAGCGCGCCCCGAGGATGGGGACACGAAACGAAGCCTCTCCATCCGAAGGAGCACAGCCATGGACGCCGTCGCCGCCACTCGACCCGCCACTCGTCCCGCCGCTCGAACGGCTCGATCCCACCCCGCCAGTCGAGCCCCGCTCGCGCCCACGCGCTCCGCAACTGCGAGTGCCGTCAGCAAGCCGGACATCACCCACGATCCCCTTGCGGCGCTCGCTGCGCAGCTGACAGGCCACCTCATCCGCCCCGCGGACCCTGAGTACGACGAGGCTCGCCTCGTCCACAACGCCGCGCACGACCGTCATCCAGCGGCAATCGTGCGCGTCGCGGATGCGGCCGACGTCGCCACCACCGTCCGCTTCGCCCGCGCGGCGCAGATGGCCGTCGCCGTCCGCTCGGGCGGACACAGCCTGGCGGGCCACGGAACCGGCGACGGGGTCGTCGTCATCGACCTGCGCGAGCTGCGCGGGCTGCACATCGACCCGCAGTCGCGCCTGGCTTGAGCCGGCGCGGGGCTGACGGCCGGTGACGTGACGAACGCGGCAAGCCCGATGGGGCTCGCGGTCCCGTTCGGAGACACCGGCTCGGTCGGCGTCGGCGGGATCACGACCGGCGGGGGCATCGGCTTCCTGGCGCGCAAGTTCGGGATGACGATCGACAACCTCGTCTCGGTCGAGATCGTGACGGCCGATGGCCGCGTCCTCACCGCATCGGTGGCCGAGAACCCGGACCTGTTCTGGGCGGTCCGCGGTGGGGGCGGCAATTTCGGGATCGTGACCCGCTTCTGCTACCGGCTCCAGCCGGTGGGCGAGCTGGTACTGGGTGGGGCGCTCTTCATGCCCCCGACGCGCGAGGTCCTGCGCGGCCTGGTCCCGGTCGCGGCATCGGCCCCCGAGGAGCTGACGACGATCTCGATGCTCATGCCGATTCCTGAGGCGCCCTTCGTCCCGGAGGAGCTTCACGGGAAGCAGAGCCTGGTCGTGATGTTCGTCCACGCCGGCGATCCGGCGCAGGGTGAGCAGGCGCTCGCGCCGTTCCGCGCCCTGGCGACGCCCCTCGCCGAGTTCGTGGCGCCGATGCCCTATGCCGGCATCTACAAGCTGACCGAGGGAGCGAGCGAGCGTCATGCCAGCATGACCCGCTCGATGTTCATGGACGCCTTCGACGACGAGTCGGTCGACGCCGTCCTTCGCGCCGCGGCGGCTCCGATGGGCATGGTCCAGATCCGCGTCCTGGGCGGCGCGATGGGCCGGGTGGCGTCGGGGGCAACGGCCTTCGCGCACCGGCGACCGCAGGTGCTGCTGACGATCATCACCCCGCTGCCCGGCCCCGCCGGGACGGAGGCTGCGCTGGCGGCGATGCAGTGGACGGAGGGCCTGTACGGGGCCCTGCGTCCGGCGGCCAGGGGTGTCTACGCCAACTTCCTCGAGGACGAGGGTGATGGCCGGATCCGCGAGGCCTACCCGGGCGACACGTACCGGCGGCTCGTTGCGCTGAAGCGCCGCTACGATCCGACGAACCTGTTCCGCCTGAACCAGAACATCCGGCCCGGAGTCCCTTCCTGAGGGACGCCTCCTTCGCATGGACCGATACCGGCCGGCCGCCCTCCGGGGCACCGGCCGGTTTCTCGCGGTCGCCGTCCAGGTGAACCAACTGGGTGGTTCAAATCGCGCGCCTGGCGCGCGTGCCGAGCTGCCTGAGTCAACTGGGTGATTCAACCCGCGCCGGTGAGCTGCGAGCGGCGTGATCTGAACCACCCAGTTGACTCAGCGTGCGACAGCCCAGCCCCACTCCCCCGGGATGAGGACCGCGCCCCCGCCAGCGGCGACGATGCGCCGACGCGCTACGTCATCCGTCCCGGGCAGGCGCACGTTGCACGTCCATGCCGAGACTCGGCGCGTGGGCCGATGGCCCCGCGGCGACATCGGTCCATCCTCACGCTCATGGTGTTCCTGTCTGTCGACCGCATCCTGCAGCCGCTCCGGCGTCCCGTCTTCGACGAAGCGCCCCGGCCCGCCGCGCCCGATGATCCGCGCGTCGAGCGCCGTCTGCGCAGCGAGCCGGTCGTCTGGCTGAGCACCACCGATGAGCGTGGCTTTCCGCACATCGTGCCGATCTGGTACGTCTGGGACGGCGAGGCGTTCCTCATCTTCTCGAAGCCCCACGCCAGGAAGGTTCGCGCGGTGCGCCGCAACTCGCGCGTCGCGCTCGCGCTCGGCGAGCCACGGGATGACTTCGACGTTCAGCTCGTCGAGGGCCACGCCACCGTGCTGGCACGGAGAGCGGCGGAGGTGCTCGACGATCCGAGCATCGGCCGTGAGCATGCCCGCAAGTACGCCGCCGAGCTCTTCGCGCTGGGGATCGACCGCGCCGAGTACGCGACGACCTACTCCGCCGTGGTGCGAATCGTGCCGACCCGCTTCCTTCCGTGGCACGGTCGCGGACCGCGCTGGAGCGGTGCGCCGCAGACGACGCCCACGCGCCTGATCCGGTCCCCGCTGGCAGGCTGACCCCGCCGCCGGTGGGCGGAGCCGCTACGATCGGCCGCATGACGGACCCGGCGCCGATCCGATCTGAGCGCCTCGAGCTTCCACTCCTCTCGAGGGAGCAGCTGCGCGAGCTCCTCGAGGGCGACGCCAAAGCCGTGGGCGAGCAGCTCGACGCCTGGATCCCGGCCGCGTGGCTGCGGGGGCACCGCTGGCTCATCGACCTTCGGCTGCGGCAACTCGAAGCGCACCCCGAGGACGGGCCGTGGCTCCTGCGCCCGATCGTCGCGGTGGACGGCGGCGAGCGACGGGTCGTCGGCGGCATCAATTTCCACGCGGCCCCCGACGAGCGCCGAACACCGGAGATCGGCTACAGCCTGCTCCCCGAGGAGCGCGGCAAGGGCTACGCCACCGAGGCGGTGCGCGCCATCTTCGACTGGGCGCACCGCGAGCACGGGATCACCCGCTTCCGCGCCAGCGTTGCGCCGGACAACGAGCGGTCACTCAACCTCATCGCCAAGCTCGGCTTCCGGCAGGTCGGCGAGCAGTGGGATCCCGATGACGGTCTCGAGCTGGTCTTCGAGGTCGACGCGTGGGCGGATTGACCGATGTCCCAGGCCTGCGCGTCGGCCACGCGACCGATGCCGACGGCCTGACCGGCTGCACCGTCGTCCTGGCCCTGGACGGGGCGGTCGCCGGGGTCGACGTCCGCGGTTCCGCACCAGGGACGCGCGAAACGGATCTGCTACGACCCACCGCGCTGGTGGAGCGCATCCATGCGATCTGCCTCGCCGGGGGATCCGCCTTCGGGCTCGCGGCGGCGGATGGGGTGATGGGCTGGCTGGCCGAGCGAGACATCGGCGTCGAGACCGGAGCCCGGCGTGTGCCGATCGTCCCGGCCGCCATCCTGTTCGACTGCTTCATGGGCGACCACTACGCAGCGCCCGATGCCGCGATGGGCCGTGCCGCGGCCGAGGCGGCGACGGCGGGGCCGGTGGAGGAGGGCAGCATCGGTGCGGGGACCGGCGCGACCGTCGGCAAGCTCGCCGGCCAGGCGGCGGCGATGAAGGGCGGCGTCGGAACTGCGTCGCGGGTGCTGCGCGACGGGAGCGTCGTCGCCGCACTCGCGGTCACGAACGCGATCGGCAACGTCGTCGCTCGCGACGGCGCGATCCTGGCGGGGGCACGCGATCCGAACGGCGGGTTCATCGCGGCGGACGAGCTGCTCGGCGGGGGCCGGCCAGACGACTCGCTCGGGAGGTTTGGCACGAACACGACGCTGGCCGTGATCGGGACCAGCGCCCCGCTCGATCGGGCGGGATGTCGCAAGCTCGCGGAGCTGGGTCAGGACGGCCTGGCGATCGCGATCCGCCCCGTCCACAGCATGCTCGACGGCGACACGGTGTTTGCCCTCTCGACCGGTGCAGGGACGCCGCTGTCAGGGCAGGATCTCCTGGCGCTGGGGGCGGCCGCGACATCGGTCATGGTCGAGGCCATCGAGCGCAGCGTCCTCACCGCGCGTGGCCGCGGCGGGATCCCCGGGCTCGCCGACTGAGGGTCGCCTGTCAGGCGTGTCGCCTGTCAGGCGTCCTCGGCGATGGCCTCGAACGACGCCTCGAACTCCGCC